>NZ_JBWKYF010000006.1:0-143572 GCF_059423605.1 Variovorax sp. GW460-12-1-14-LB1 | reverse complement strand
GGGCCATGTGGGCCACGGCAGCGCCGGGGGTCGAGTCTGCAGGGGAAACGCGCCGGCGACCTGAAAAAAGCCCGCACCCCGGCTGAAAATTATTCAGCCCGGCTCGCGCAGCGCCTGGCGCAGCCATTCGACGAAGGTGGCGCATTCCCAGCGTTCCATGGTGCCGGGGCGCCAGCACAGGAAGTAGGCGTTGGGCGAGGGCGCGCTGTGCGGCGACAGGCGAACCAGCCGGCCGTTGTCCAGCCAGGCGCGGCCCAGCCGCAGGTGCATGAGCACCACGCCGAAGTCTTCGGCGGCGGCGTCGAGCGCCAGCCCCAGGTCGTTGAACTGGTGGCCCACGGCCGGCTCGGGCAGGCCGATGCCGCAGGCCTTGAACCAGATGCGCCACGACTCCAGCGGCGTGCGCAGCATCTGCACGCGCGCCACCTCGGCGTCGGTCGAGAAGTGCTGCTCGAAGGGTCCGTGGCGTTCCAGGTAGGCCGGGCTGCACACCGGCGAGACGTCGTCGGCCAGCAGCTGGCAGAACTCGCGGTCGTGGAACGGGCCGGTGCCGAAGCGCAGCTCGATGTCGGCGTCTTCGGCCGTGAAGTTGCGCACCGGCATGGTCACCTGCAGCATCAGCTCGATGGTCGGGTAGGCGTCGCGGAACTCGGCCAGCCGGGGCAGCAGCATCTGGCGCGAGAAGGTGGGCGTGACGGCCACGCGCAGCCGCCGCACCTGCGACGCGGGCTCGCGCCCCGGCACCTGCTGCAGCGCCGCAATGGCCTCGCGCACGCGCGCCAGGTAGGCCACGCCGTCGGCGCTCAGGCCGAAGTCGTTGCCCGTGAAGAGCTTGAGCTCGAGCTGCGTCTCGAGCTGCCGGATGCGGTGGCTCACGGCGCTGGGCGTCACGCTGAGCTCCTCGGCCGCCAGGTTCACGCTGCGCAGCCGCGCGACGGCCTCGAAGGCCTGCAGGCCCTGGGTCGAGGGGAGTCGCGTCGATGCCATGTGTTTCTTGGAAGGGAGTGAGCGATGCGATGTTATCGAAGGGCGACCAGCGCATCGAGCAGCCGCCGCAGGTCGTCGACCGCCTCGCGCGCCAACGCCGCATCGCCCATCTGCGCCTTGACGATGGCGCCGTCGACGCCGAGCGCGGCCGCCTGTGCAACGGCCATGCGTTGCGGGCCGTCGGGCAGCAGGCCGGCGATCACCTCGACCATCTCGCGCTTGTGCTCGCGCGCGATGTCGGCGGCGCCGGCCACGCTGGCCCCCACTTCCACCACCGAGTTGATGAAGGCACAGCCCCGAAACAGCGGGTCGGCGAACCACTCGGCCATCACGTCGGCCAGCACCGGCAGCGCCTGCCCCTGCGCGATGCGTTGCTGCGCGTCGCGACGGCCCAGCGCATCGACGAACCAGGCCATCCACACGCCGTGCCGGTGGTCGAGAAAGGCGCGCACCAGGTCGTCCTTCGAGGGGAAGTGCCGGTAGAAGGTGACCTTGGTGACGCCCGACGCGGCGATCACGCGGTCGATGCCGGTGGCGCGGATGCCGTCGGCATAGAAGAGCTCGTGCGCCGTGAGCAGGATGCGCTCGCGCGCGGGCAGTGCAGAGATGTCCATGCGGCGATTGTAGGCATGTAGACAGGTCTGTCTACTCGTGGCACATTGCGGGCCTTCATCACTTCATTTCTTGACTGAAAGACCGCCATGGAATCCCGCCCGCCGCTGCCGCCCTTCACCCTTGAATCCGCCCTCCAGAAAGTCCAGGCCGCCGAAGACGCCTGGAACTCGCGCGACCCCGCGCGCGTGAGCCTAGCCTACACGCCCGACACCGAATGGCGCAACCGCGCGGACTTCGTCAATGGCCGCGAGCAGGTGGTGGAATTCCTCACCCGCAAGTGGGAGCGCGAGCACGACTACCGCCTGAAGAAGCAGCTGTGGGCCTTCATGGACAACCGCATCGCGGTGCGCTTCGAGTACGAATGGCACGACGCCGCGGGCCAGTGGTTTCGCAGCCACGGCAACGAGAACTGGGAGTTTGCGGAGAACGGGTTGATGCGCAAGCGCTACGCGAGCATCAACGACCAGCCCATTGCGGAATCGGAGCGCAAGTTCCGCTGGGAGCGCTGAGGCGAAGGGGGCGACAACGGGCATGCCTGTTGCTTGCCCTGTCGCATCCCTTCATACCCAGGAGCCAAGCCGCATGAACCGCAACGACGTCACCGAGAAGATCATCACCGTGAAGGTGTCCAAGGGCATCCAGTGGGCCGACGTGGCCAAAAAGGTCGGCCTGTCGAAGGAGTGGACCACCGCCGCCTGCCTCGGCCAGATGACGCTCGACGACAAGCAGGCCAAGGTCGTCGGCAAGATCTTCGGCCTCACGCCCGAGGAGCAGAAGTGGCTCCAGGTCGTGCCCTACAAGGGCTCGCTGCCCACGCCCGTGCCCACCGACCCGCTGATCTACCGCTGGTACGAGGTGGTGAGCGTGTACGGCACGACCATCAAGGAGCTGATCCACGAGGAGTTCGGCGACGGCATCATGAGCGCCATCGACTTCAGCATGGACATCCAGCGCCAGCCCGACCCGAAGGGCGACCGCGTCAACGTGGTGCTGTCGGGCAAGTTCCTGCCGTACAAGAGCTACTGACGTTCGACGCTCAGTCAGTACACCGGTGCCGCCGGCTTCGGCCGCGGCGTCGGGGCCGGGCGCCAGCCGGGGCCGGCCATGCCGTAGCGCGCACCCTCGATGGCACCGGCAATGGCACGCGCCACGCCGTCGACCGGTGTCGTCAGCCGCCGCCGCGTGCGCATGCGCTCGAAGGCGTAGCTGTCGGCGATGCGCTCGGCCAGAGGGTCGGCGGCCTCGGCCACGTCGGGGCTCACCAGCGAGACGTGCACGCGCCCCGCGTGTTCCCGCCGCAGCCCTTCGGAAATCGCCTGCACCGCGTACTGCGTGCCGTGGTACACGGCCGAGTCGGGCGTGGCGCCGCCCATGGCCACCGGCGCGACGTTGACGATGTGGCCCCAGCCTTGCTCCTGCATCGTGGGCAGCACGGCCGCCACGCCCAGCAGCATGCCGCGCAGGTTGACGTCGATCATCAGCTCCCACTCCTCGATCTTGCGCTGCCACAGCGGCGACAGCGGCATCACGCCGGCGGCGTTCACGAGCACGTCGATGCGGTCGTGCGTGTCGAGGGCGAACTCGGCAAAGGCCTCCATGTCGGGCCGGTGCGTCACGTCCAGCCGCCGGAAGCTCGCCGAGCCGCCGGTGGCATTGATCTCGGCCGCGAGCGCCGCGAGCCGTTCGGTGCGGCGCGCGCCGAGCACCACATGGGCGCCACGCCGCGCGAGCCGCCGCGCCGTCGCCTCGCCGATGCCGCTGCTGGCGCCGGTGACGAGAACCACTGTGTCCTGGATTGCACTCATACAAAACTCCTCATGCGGGTCGGTGCGCCATGGCGCGAGGGGTGCGCCGGGCATGGGGATGAGTCTCGGGGCGAAGGGGCCGGAGGCGGTATCCGGATCGAACGAGGTTTTTGCCTGATCCTGCGAAATGCAGAAACAGGCGAGCCGTGCGCGGGGCCGCGTCAGCCGCGCCGGCCCAGCCGATTCCCCAACGCCAGCAACCCCCATCCCGCCATCCCGAAGGTCAGCGCGATGCCTGCCGCATAGACGGCCACGCCGCCGTAGCCGCCCACGTGGGCGGGGTTGAGGAAGGGGTAGGGGTACCAGCCGGTGCGGCTGCCGCGCAGCAGCGTGTAGGCCAGGTAGGCCATGGGGAAGACCAGCGTCCACAGCAGCTGCCGGCCGCCGAGCCGCGTGCGCGGCGGCTGCAGCAGCCAGTCGAGCAGCACGACGCACGGCATCACGTAGTGCAGCAGCGTGTTGATCCACGGCCGCAGCGCGCCGAGGTCGACGTCGCGCAGCAGCAGCGAGAAGACGATGCCGACCACCACCATGTTCACGGCCGACATGGCGCGCAGCCCTTCGTCGGGCCCCGTGGACACCGGCTGCCAGAGGCGGCGCGCGCCCAGCACCAGCACGATCGCCGCGAACAGGTTCGAGAGGTTGGTGAAGAAGCTGAAGAAGTTGACGACGTTGAAGCCCATGCGCACATGGATCGTCAGTTGCCAGCCGATCGCCACGAGAGTCAGCAGGCCGAAGAAGAGGCGCAGGGCGGGCCAGATCACGCGATGCTGCCCTCGGCTCAGGGCTTGCAGTTGCCGCCCATGGACACCGAGCCGTCCTTGCACTCGGTGAGCATCGGCTCGCCGCGCGGTGCGGGGGCTGATGGGGATGCAGGGGCCGGCGAGGCCGCGCCGCCTTCGCGCTGGTAGACGATCTTCTTGGTACCCAGGTCGCAGCTGCCCACCACCTGGCCGCTCGCCGTGGCGGCGGCATCGACGGTGACGACGCTGAAGTTCGTCACGCCCGATGCGGCGATCTTGGCCTCGATCTCGGCGCGCAGCGTGTCGCAGTTGCTCTGGGCGCGGGCGCCGCCGGCGGCCACGAGCAGGGTCGAGGCGGCAGCAGCAGTCACAAGCAGACGGAGTTTCATGAGGGGCCTGCCTTTCTTTTCTCTTGCAGTGGAGCGGGGGAATCGACGTCTAGTTTCGCGCTGCGCGGCGGCAGACGCAAAGACAAACGCAAAAACAAACGGCCTGCCGCGCGAGCGACAGGCCGTTGGTGTGAGGGCTTCCGGGTCAGTGCAGACCCGGAAGACGCAGGCGCAGCGGGATCAGGCCGCCGGTGCCAGCGCCGCGTTCAGCGTGGCGCTCGGGCGCATCACGGCTTCGTACTTCTTCGGATCGGCCAGGTAGTAGCCGCCGATGTCCACGGCCTTGCCTTGCACGGCGGCGAGTTCGTCGACGATCTTCTTCTCGTTGGCGGTGAGCGTCTCGGCCAGCTTCTTGAACTTGGCCTGCAGGTCCTTGTCCTCGGTCTGCGCGGCGAGTTCCTGGGCCCAGTACATGGCCAGGTAGAACTGGCTGCCGCGGTTGTCGAGCTGACCGGTCTTGGGCGACGGGTTCTTGTTGTTGTCCAGCAGCTGGCCGGTGGCGGCGTCGAGCGTCTTGGCCAGGATCTTGGCCTGCGCGTTGCCGGTCTTCAGGCCCAGGTCTTCCAGGCTCACGGCCAGCGCGAGGAACTCGCCCAGCGAGTCCCAGCGCAGGTGGTTTTCTTCCACCAGCTGCTGCACGTGCTTGGGGGCCGAGCCGCCCGCGCCGGTCTCGTACATGCCGCCGCCGGCCATGAGCGGCACGATCGACAGCATCTTGGCCGAGGTGCCCAGTTCCATGATGGGGAACAGGTCGGTGAGGTAGTCGCGCAGGATGTTGCCGGTGGCGCTGATGGTGTCCAGGCCGCGCACGACGCGCTCCAGCGTGTAGCGCATGGCGCGCACCTGGCTCATGATCTGGATGTCCAGGCCCGTGGTGTCGTGCTCGTGCAGGTACATCTTGACCTTGGTGATCAGCTGCGCCTCGTGCGGGCGGTAGGCGTCGAGCCAGAACACGACCGGCATGCCGGAGTTGCGCGCGCGGTTCACGGCCAGCTTCACCCAGTCGCGGATCGCGGCGTCCTTGACCTGGCACATGCGCCAGATGTCGCCCTTTTCCACGTCTTCGCTCATCAGCACTTCGCCGGTGTCCAGGTCGGTGATGTTGGCCACGCCGTCTTCGGGGATCTCGAAGGTCTTGTCGTGCGAGCCGTACTCTTCGGCCTTCTGGGCCATGAGGCCGACGTTGGGCACGGTGCCCATGGTCTTGGGGTCGAAGGCGCCGTGCCACTTGCAGAAGTTGATGATCTCCTGGTAGATGCGGGCGAAGGTCGATTCGGGCATCACGGCCTTCACGTCCTTCAGGCGGCCGTCGGCGCCCCACATCTTGCCGCCGTTGCGGATCATGGCGGGCATCGATGCATCGACGATCACGTCGTTGGGCGAGTGGAAGTTGGTGATGCCCTTGGCCGAGTCGACCATGGCCAGCTCGGGGCGGCCTTCATGGCAGGCGTGCAGGTCGCGCTTGATCTCGTCCTGCGTGCTCTGGGGCAGCGTGGCGATCTTGTTGTACAGGTCGACCATGCCGTTGTTGACGTTGATGCCCAGCTCGTCGAACAGCTTGCCGTGTTTCTCGAAGGCTTCCTTGTAGAAGATCTTCACGCAGTGGCCGAACACGATGGGGTGCGAGACCTTCATCATGGTGGCCTTCACGTGCAGCGAGAACATCACGCCGGTCTTGTGCGCGTCTTCGATTTCCTTTTCATAGAAGGCCAGCAGGGCCTTCTTGCTCATGAACATGGAGTCGATGATCTCGCGGTCGAGCAGCGCGACCTTGGGCTTGAGCACGATGGTCTTGCCGCTCTTGGTGATCAGCTCCATCTTGACGTTGCGGGCGCGGTCCAGCGTCATGGACTTTTCGCCGTGATAGAAGTCGCCGCCGTGCATGTGCGAGACGTGCGAGCGCGAGGCCTGGCTCCACTCGGCCATGCTGTGCGGGTTCTTGCGGGCGTATTCCTTCACGGCGCGGGGCGCGCGGCGGTCGGAGTTGCCTTCGCGCAGCACGGGGTTCACGGCGCTGCCGGTGCACTTGTTGTAGCGCGTACGGATGTCCTTGTCCTCGTCCGAGGTCGGGTTCTCCGGGTAGTCGGGGATCTTGTAGCCCTTGCCCTGCAGTTCCTTGATGGCCGACTTGAGCTGCGACACCGAGGCGCTGATGTTGGGCAGCTTGATGATGTTGGCTTCAGGCTTGAGCGTGAGCTTGCCCAGCTCGGCCAGGTTGTCGGGCACCTTCTGGTCGTCGCTCAGGAACTCGGGGAACTCGCCCAGGATGCGGGCGGCCACCGAGATGTCGCTCGTCGTCACGTTGATGCCGGCCGGAGCCGTGAAGGCGCGCACGATGGGCAGGAAGGCGTAGGTCGCCAGCAGGGGCGCCTCGTCGGTGAGGGTGTAGACGATGGTGGGTTGCTTCGTGCTCATGCGCTTGCTTCCGTAGGTTCTGGGTTGTCGAGAGGGCTGAAATTTCATTGGGCGAAATGGACTTTCGCCGGAGCCCCCCATTGTCGCCCGGTCGGGCCGGGGCGCGGCCGGAGAAACCCCGATGACCCCTCTGCCAGGGCTTCCCGCGATGGCTACCATTGCGCCCCATGAAAAAGCTGCCTCTTGCCGGGATCGTCGGTCTTCTTGTCTTGTGGCTGGCCGGCCCCGTGCTCGCTGCGCCCGCCGCCCAGGTCTTCGTGGCCGTCAAGACGCCCGAGGCCGTCGACGCCATGTGGCGCGCCCACCTGTGCGCCTTGCTGCCCCAGCCCTGCGATGCGCAGGCGCTGAAGCTGCACCGCCCGCGCGACGGCGGCGCGCCCGACGACTACCTGCTCACCTCGGAAAAGCCCCTGGCCATGGCGCGCCTGAAGCGCGACGCCGGCACCGGCGGCTGGCAGCTCGCGCAGCTGCACGATTTCTCGACCTACGTGGCCTCGCAGCAGCGCGACCGCCCCAGCACCGACCCCGAGCTGCACCTGGCCCTCGCGCCGGTGCTCTACCCGCTGGCCGAAGGCCGTTGGGCCGTGGCCGTGACCCAGCACGAATCGGAAAGCTATTCGGGCGGCGGCGCGTCCTATGTGACGGCCGACTTCGTGCCGCTGGACACACCGCCCGGGCAGCGCGCCAAGGCTGTGCGCGAGGGCATCCCGTACTGGTGTTCGCGGTCGATCCGTGCCTGCTTCAGCGAGAAGGAATACAAGACCTCGAAGCACTGCCACGACGAAAGCCGCGGCAGCCTGCGCATCGCCTACGACGCGCCGGCGAAGGCCGGTGGTCCCTACGTGTGGCGCTACACCTGGCTGCAGAGCGAGTGGCCGGCGCACACGGGGCCGGCCGGCAACAAGCGCACCAGCGTGGACTTCACGGACGACAGCGCGCAGAAGCCGACCGCCTGCGACGGCGGGCTGCAGTAGGCAGGCCGCAGCGGATCAGTGCCGCGGCACCGTCACCGCGCCCACGTGCAGCGTGCGTCCCGCGCCCAGCCCCGCCATGACCAGCACCACGCCCAGGCCGACGAACAGCCACGCCGAGGCGCGGAAGCTGCCGGTCCAGCCGTGCAGCAGCCCGGCCAGCAGCGGGCCGAAGGCCGCCACCATGTAGCCCACGCCCTGCGCCATGCCCGACAGGTGCGCGGCAATGTGCGAATCGGGCGAGCGCAGCACGATCATCGTGAGCGCCAGCGCGAAGGTGCCGCCCTGCGAGATGCCCAGCACCACGGCCCAGGTCCACATGCCGCCGGGGGCGTCCAGCGGCGCGAACAGCATGGCCAGCATGGCCGCCACCGTCATCGCCGACAGCACCACCGCCAGTGCGCGCTGGTTGCGCAGCTTCACGGCCAGCGCCGGCACCACCAGGCAGGTCACGACCTGCGTCATGACCGACAGCGACACCACGTAGCCGGCCATTTCGCCGCTGAGCCCGCGCTCGCGCAGGATCGGCGCCAGCCAGCCCATCACGATGTACGCCAGGGCCGACTGCAGCCCCATGAAGAAGGTCACCTGCCAGGCCAGCCGGTCGCGCCACAGGCCGCGCACGGTGAAGCCCGATTCGCTCGCCACCGGCTTGAGCGGCAGCGCCTGCGGCGCCCAAATGAACGTGACCAGCGCGGCCGGCACGGCCCACATGGCGAGCGCCAGCGTCCAGCCGCCGCCCAGTGCGTGCTCCAGCGGCACCGTCAGGCCCGCGGCGCTGGCGGCGCCGCCGCACACGGCCATGGTGTACAGGCCCATCATCAGCGCGGCCTGCTTGGCGAAGTCGCGCTTCACCAGGCCCGAGAGCAGCACGTTCGACACCGCGATGCCGCTGCCCGCGATGGCCGAGGCCAGGAACAGCAGCGGGATGTTGCCGGTGCCGCGCAGCACCGTGCCCACGCCGATCAGCACCATGCAGCCCAGCAGCGTGCGCTCGGTGCCGAAGCGGCGCCCGAGCCAGGGCGCCATCGGCGCGAACACGCCCAGGCAGACGATCGGCAGCGTGGTCAGCAGGCTGGCCGCGGTGGCCGACAGGCCGGTGGCGCGGATGATTTCCGGCAGCACCACCGACAGGCTGGCGAACACCGGCCGCAGGTTGAAGGCGATGAGCACCACCGTGAGGCCCAGCAACAGCCGGCGGCCCCGGCTGGGCGTCGGCGTGGGGCGCGGCGCGGGCAGGCTGTCGACTTCGGCGTCGATCAGCAGTTCTTCGGCGCCCGATGGCGCCGCCTGGGTGCGCGCAGCAACACCCGTGGGCAAGGTCATGGAGTTCATGCGGTGCCCAATGCGAGCGCGTTGAGCGTCGGCGCCATCAGCTCGCGCACGGCGGCGGCGGCGCGCTCGGGGTCGCGGCTCGCAATGCCTTCGACGATGGCGCGGTGCGCCGCCTCGTCGGGCTCGGGCAGGCTGGCGCTCAGCGTGCTGGCGATGGTTTCCTTGATGTAGCCGGTGATGAAGCGGCAGGTCTCGACCAGCGCCAGGTTGCCCGACACATCGACGATGGCTAGGTGAAAGGCCAGGTCGCGCTCGATGAAGGCCGCGCCGCCGTCGGCCAGGTCGGGCTGGCCGCGCTTGTCGAGCAGGGCGTTCAGCCGGCGCAGGTCTTTCGCGGTGTGGCGCACGGCGGCGAGCCGGGCGGCCTCGACCTCGAGCGCGCGGCGCACCTCGAACTGGTCGCGCAGGCTGGCCAAGCGCAGCTTCTGCAGGCTGGCCGAGGGGTCGAAGCCCGAGCGCACGTACGTGCCCGAACCCTGCCGCACTTCGAGCAGGCCGCGCGAGACCAGCGTCTTCACCGCCTCGCGCACCGTGCCGCGGCTCACGCCCAGCAGCTGCGCCAGCTGGGGCTCGATCGGAATGCGCGAGCCGATGGGCCAGCGGCCTGCGGCGATCTCGGTGCGGATGCTGTTCGCGGCGGCGTCGGCCAGGGAGGTGCGGGGCGGTTGGACGAGCATGGGATCAGGGTGGCTTATTCATTCAATGATTGGATGAATTTAACCATTGTCAAAAAGACGCGGTCGGCGGGAGGGGCATGAGGCGGCGCGGCGGGGGTGCCTGGCCGCCCGCTTTACCAGCTGCCCGAGGCGCCGCCGCCGCTGCTCGAACCGCCGCTGTCCGAGGAGGACGAAGACGACGACGAGGAAGAGGACGACGAACTGCTGCTCCAGCCGCTGTCCCCATCGTCGTCGCTGCTGCCCGATTCCCAGACGCCGGGCGGCAGGAAGCCGATCAGCATCGAGAAGAACGCCGCCAGCGCGATCGGAATCCACGAGGTGTCCGGCACCGGGCCGGGCGAGGTGATGTGGAACACGTAGCCGCAGATGCCCGCCACGATGACCAGCCGGACGACGAAGCTGACCACGCTGCGCTGGAAGGTGTTGACCATGCAGCGCACGATGATCACCGCGAACAGCGTCACGCCGCCGATGCACAGCGCCCACAAAAAGCCCCACCAGAAGCGGTCGGCGCCGACCGTCCACGCGACGGCGACCAGCGACGCGATCACGAGCACGAAGCCGCCCATGAAGATGGCGGCCGTGCGCGACATGCCGCAGAGAAAGCCCAGGCCGTAGCCGAAGATCGCCGGCATCGCCAGCACCAGCGCGATGGCCGGGTTCAGCAGCGCCGCGCCGGCCGCCAGTGGGCCGGCCCCGAGCAGGCCGAGCACCAGGCGCAGGTCGCGCGGGGCAGGGCGCGCACGCGCCGGTTCGGGCTCGATCGCCGCCAGGGCGTCGGCCCAGGGTTCGGGGCGCGCGCTGCCCTTGCGCTGGCCCTTGCGTTTTTTCTCTTCGGCACGCCGCGAGGCCGAGCTGCCGCGCCGCGGGTCGCGCTCGATGCCGCGGCCGTGGTAGATGCCCAGGCCCAGGCCCCACAGCACCACGCCCAGCAGGCCCCAGCCTTCGGGCGTGACGTGGCCGCCGCGCGTCAGGCTGGTGACCTTCTCGTCGTCGGGTGCGGGGGCGGGTGCGGGTGCGGCGGCGTGGTCCACGACGATCTGCTGCGACTCGGGTGCGACAACGCCCACCTCGCCGTCGAGCAGCCGCGCCAGTGCGCCCACGGCCGCCTGCACGCCGCCGGCGAAGTCGCCCTCGCGAAAACGCGGCGCCATCTCGCGGTCGATGATGCGGGCCGCCTGGATGTCGGTCACCGTGCCTTCGAGCCCGGTGCCGACCTCGATGCGCATGCGGCGGTCCTTCTGCGCCACGAGCAGCAGGATGCCGTCGTCGGCGTCGCTGCGGCCCAGCCGCCATTTGGCGAACACGCGCGTGGCGTAGGCCTCGATGCTGTCCTCGCCCGTGGTCGGCACGATGAGCACCGCGAGCTGGGCCTGGGTGCGGCCCTGGATGTCGGCGATCTGCGCGCGCAGCGCCTCGGCCTCGCCGGGCGGCAGCGCCTGCGCGAGGTCGACCACGCGCGAGCTCATCGGCGGCACCGGCACGGGCTTGGCCTGCGCGGCACGCGGGCCGGCCAGGCACAGCACGAGCAGCAGGCCCAGGCACAGCGACAGCCAGCGGGGCATCGACAGCAGCGCGCGCACCAGCGCGTTCATCGGCGCGCGCCCTTGGCCGCCACCACGCCCGCGCCGCGCACCTCCACCCGGCGCTGGTCGACCACCTTGCCGCTGGCGTCCACCAGCTCGATCAGGTGCCGCCCGGGCCACGGCAGCCACTGCGCGCTGTTGCCGCGCGCGTGGAACTTGCCGTCGATGCGCCACTGCACGCCGCGCCCTTCGGACTCGAAACGCACGCGCTGGCGCTGCGGTGGAATGTCGGGGTCGAGCGCCAGGATCGTGCCGTCGGCCGGCGCCGTGATGCGCGCCGAGGCGGCGTCGCTCGCCATGCCGGTGTCGAGCGCGAACAGCGGCTGCTCGGTGCCCTGCAAAAACCATTCGCTGCGCGCCGCTTCGAGCGGGCTGCCGTCGGCGCCCGGGCCGAAGCTCACGCGCGCCTCGACCAGTCCGGCGGGCGGCGCGGGCGCGCGGCTGGGTTCGCGCGCGTGCAGGAAGCGCATCACCTCGGCCCACACGGGCGCGGCGCCGCTGGTGCCGCTCACGTCCCACATCGAGGCGCCGCTGGCGTTGCCGACCCACACGCCGACCGTGTAGCGCTGCGACCAGCCCACGGCCCAGTTGTCGCGCATGTCCTTGCTGGTGCCGGTCTTCACGGCGGTCCAGAAGCGGGTCGAGAGGATGCTGTCCAGGCCGAAGGTGCGCGTGCGCGCGTTCGGGTCCGAGAGGATGTCGCTGACGATGAAGGCGGCGCGCGGGTCGAGCAGCGGCGCGGCCTCGGCGGGCTTCTGCTTGCCGGCCGGCGCGGGCGGGCGCGGCGTGAGCGTCGTTGCCCCGAAGCGCCCGCCGTTGGCCATCATGCGGTAGGCATTGGCCAGCGACAGCAGCGACACCTCGGCGCTGCCCAGTGCCAGGCTGTAGCCGTAGTAGTCGCCGCTCTCGCGCAGCGGCAGGCCGGCGGCGCGGAGTTCGCGCGCGAAGGCCTCGGGCGACACCATCACCAGCGTGCGCACGGCCGGCACGTTGAGCGAGGCGGCCAGCGCGGTGCGCGCCGACACCGGGCCCTTGAAGCGGCGGTCGTAGTTCTGCGGAATGTAGAGGCCGCTCGCGGTGCTGATCTGCGCCGACGAATCCTCGATCAGCGAGGCCGCCGTGATGCGCTTCTCGGCGAGGGCCTGCGCGTACAGCAGCGGCTTGAGCGTGGAGCCGGGCTGGCGCAGCGCGGTCACGCCATCCACCTCGGCGGCCTGGCTCAGCGGGCCCGAGGAGCCGACCCAGGCCAGCACCTCGCCGCTCGCGTTGTCGAGCACCACGAGCGCGCCGTCTTCGACGTGGCGGTCGCGCAGTTCGCGCAGGTGGCGCTGCAGGCTGTCGAGCGCGTAGCGCTGCAGCGGCGCGCGCAGGGTGGTGCGCACGCTGGTGGGGGCGGTGGCCTTGTCGTTCCCCGCATCACGCAGCTCGCGCAGCACCCGCCGCGCGGCATGCGGCGCGATGCCTTCGTTGGGCTCGAACGCGCGCCGCTGCACCACCGCGCTGGTGAACATGTCGAGCGCCTCGCAGTCAGTCTTGGCGCCGGGCTCCATCACGCGCAACACCTCGCAGGCGCGCTGCGCCACCAGCGCGGGGCGGGCGTTGGGCGCGCGCACCAGCGCGGCGGCCACGGCGGCTTCGCGCGCGTCGAGCCCGCTCGGGGCCTTGCTGAAGAGCGTGCGCGAGAGCGCGTCGATGCCGACGATCTCGCCGCGGAAGGGCACCGTGTTCAGGTAGGCCTCGAGGATCTGGTCCTTGCGCCAGCGGCGCTCCAGCTGCGTGGCCGCCACCGTCTGGCCGATCTTCTGCGTGAAGCTGCGCCCGCCCGCTGCGCGGCGCAGGTCGTCGTCGAGCAGGCCCGCCAGCTGCATGGTGATGGTCGAGGCGCCGCGCGTGCGCGTGTTCCACAGGTTACCCCAGGCGGCGGCCGAGGCGGCGCGCCAGTCGACGCCGCTGTGTTCGTAGAAGCGCTTGTCCTCGCTCAGCACCATGGCCGCGCGCAGCGCGGGCGACACGTCGGCCAGCGCGGTCCACTGGCCGCGCCGCACCGTGGGGTCGGTGCGCACGCGCTGCAGCAGCTCGCCCTGGCGGTCGAGCACGGCGGTCTCGGAGGAACGGAAGTCGCGCTTCACTTCCTCGAAGCTGGCCAGCGCCCAGGCCGAGGGTGCGGCGGCTGCCGTCAGCAGGACCACGGCCAGGGTGTGCCGGGCGGTGGAAGAAAACGAGAACGCAAGAGGCATCGCAGCAGACGGGGCCGAAGGGCGGCAGGCAAAGCGGAGACGGCCCATTCTCCGCCATGCCTTGCGGGGCCCGCCCACGGGCGCGTCAGGTGCCGACGTACGCCGCGAGATGCTGTCCTGTGAGCGTGGCGCGCTTGGCGACCAGCTCGGCCGGCGTGCCCTCGAAGACCACGCGCCCGCCGTCGTGGCCGGCGCCAGGACCCAGGTCGATGATCCAGTCGGCGTGCGCCATCACCGCCTGGTGGTGCTCGATGACGATGACCGACTTGCCCGCATCCACCAGCCGGTCGAGCAGGGCCAGCAGCTGCGCCACGTCGGCCAGGTGCAGGCCGGTGGTCGGCTCGTCGAGCACGTACACGCCGCCCTTCTCGGCCATGTGCGTGGCCAGCTTGAGCCGCTGGCGCTCGCCGCCCGACAGCGTGGTGAGCGGCTGGCCCAGGCTCAGGTAGCCCAGGCCCACGTCGGCCAGGCGTTGCAGGATGGCGTGCGCGGCTGGCGTGCGCGCCGGGCCTTCGCCGAAGAAGGCGGCGGCCTCGGTCACCGGCATCGCGAGCACCTCGCTGATGTCGCGCCCGCCGAAATGGTGTTCGAGCACCGAGGCGTGGAAGCGCTTGCCCTCGCACTCCTCGCAAATGGTGGCCACGCCGGCCATCATCGCCAGGTCGGTGTAGATCACGCCCGCGCCGTTGCAGGTGGGGCAGGCGCCTTCGGAGTTGGCGCTGAACAGGGCCGGCTTCACGCCGTTGGCCTTGGCGAAGGCGTTGCGGATCGGGTCGAGCAGGCCGGTGTAGGTGGCCGGGTTGCTGCGCCGCGAGCCGCGGATCGCGCCCTGGTCGACCGCCACCACGCCCGCGCCGGCGGGAATCGATCCGTGCACCAGCGAACTCTTGCCCGAGCCCGCCACGCCGGTCACGACCACCAGCACACCGAGCGGAATGTCGACATCGACATTGCGCAGGTTGTGCGCCTTGGCGCCGCGGATCGGCAGCGCGCCGGTGGGTTGGCGCAGCTTCTTCTTGAGCGCGGCCCGGTCGTCCAGGTGCCGGCCCGTGAGCGTGCCGCTGGTGCGCAGCGCTTCCACGCTGCCTTCGAAGCAGACCGTGCCGCCCGCCGATCCCGCGCCGGGGCCGAGGTCGACGACATGGTCGGCGATGGCGATGGCCTCGGGCTTGTGTTCCACCACCAGCACCGTGTTGCCCTTGTCGCGCAGCCGCAGCAGCAGCTCGTTCATGCGCTGGATGTCGTGCGGGTGCAGGCCGATGGTGGGCTCGTCGAAGACGTAGGTCACGTCGGTGAGCGAGGAGCCCAGGTGGCGGATCATCTTCACGCGCTGCGCTTCGCCGCCCGAGAGCGTGCCCGAGGGACGGTCCAGGCTGAGATAGCCGAGGCCGATCTCGACGAAAGAATCGAGCGTGTGCGCCAGCTTGGCCAGCAGCGGCGCCACCGAAGGCTCGTTCAGGCCGCCGACCCACGCGGCGAGGTCGCTGATCTGCATCGCGCAGGCCTCGGCGATGTTGAGCTTCTTGATGCGCGACGAACGCGCCGCCTCGCTCAGCCGCGTGCCCTCGCACTCGGGGCAGGTGGTGAAGGTCACGGCGCGTTCCACGAAGGCGCGGATGTGCGGCTGCATCGCCTCGACGTCCTTCGCCAGGAACGACTTCTGCACCTGCGGAATGAGGCCCTGGTAGGTGAGGTTGATGCCGTCGATCTTGATCTTGGTCGGCTCCTTGTGGAGCAGGGCGTCGAGCTCCTTCTTGGTGAACTTGCGGATCGGCTTGTCGGGGTCGAAGAAGCCGCAGCCGTTGAAGATGCGGCCGTACCAGCCTTCCATGCTGAAGCCCGGGATGGTGAGCGCGCCTTCGTTGAGCGACTTGCTGTCGTCGTAGAAGGCGCTCAGGTCGAAGTCCGTGACCGCGCCCCGGCCCTCGCAGCGCGGGCACATGCCGCCGGTGCGGCTGAAGGTCTGCTTCACCGTCTTGGCGGCGCCGCGCTCCACCGTGATGGCGCCGGTGGCTTTCACCGAAGGCACGTTGAATGCGAAGGCGCTGGGCGAGCCGATGTGCGGCTTGCCCAGGCGGCTGAAGAGAATGCGCAGCATCGCGTTGGCGTCGGTCGCGGTGCCGACGGTGGAGCGCGGGTCGCCGCCCATGCGCTCCTGGTCCACGATGATCGCGGTCGTCAGGCCGTCGAGCACGTCGACCTCGGGCCGCGCCAGCGTCGGCATGAAGCCCTGAACGAAGGCGCTGTAGGTTTCGTTGATGAGCCGCTGCGACTCGGCCGCGATGGTGCCGAACACCAGCGAACTCTTGCCCGAGCCCGAGACGCCCGTGAACACCGTGAGCCGGCGCTTGGGCAGCTCGACGCTGATGTCCTTCAGGTTGTTCACGCGCGCGCCCTGCACGCGGATGAGGTCGTGGTGGTCGGCGGCGTGCCTGTTCTGCGTGTTTTTCGCTTCCTTCTTCGGGGCCTTGCTGCTCATCGGGTCTTTCTCTGGAAGGGACACGGGGCCGCCACGGCGGCGGCGCCCGTGCAGGAGGTCAGGGGGCTGCGGCGCCGGAGGCCGGCTCAGCGCGTCTGCTGGATGCGGATCAGGTTGCCCGCCGGGTCGCGCACCGCGCAGTCGCGCACGCCGTAGGGCTGGTCGGTGGGCTCCTGCACGATCTCGGTGCTGCGCGCCTGCAGGCGTTCGAAGGTGCCCTCGAGGTCGGGCGTGGCCAGCAGCAGCGAGGCGAAGGTGCCCTTGGCCATCATTTCGGCGATGGTGCGGCGCTCGTCGTCGGTGAGCCCGGGCGTGGCGGCCGGCGGGTACAGCACGATGGAGGTGGCAGGCTGGCCGGCGGGGCCGACCGTGATCCAGTGCATGCCGCCATAGGCGACGTCGTTGCGCACCTCGAAGCCGAGGGTGTCGCGGTAGAAGGCGAGCGAGGCCTGCGCGTCGGTGTGCGGGAGAAAGCTCGAATGGATGCTGAGGTTCATGATGGCGAGGGTCCGGAGTTGTGTCGGGCCGTCATGCTAGGTGCGAGGCGGGGTTTCGCGCTTCTCGATTCCTGATCGGCCGCGTCACTTGTTTGGCGACGCACGCCGGCATGCCCGCCGTCGCCTGCGCCGCCTCGCGCCGGTAGACGCCGGGCGACACGCCCACCAGTTCGGTGAAGCGCGTGGTGAAGGTGCCCAGCGAGGCGCAGCCGACCTCGAAGCAGACCTCGGTCACGCTCAGGTCGCCCCGGCGCAGCAGCGCCATCGCGCGCTCGATGCGCCGCGTCATCAGGTAGGCGTAGGGCGACTCGCCATACGCCAGGCGGAACTGGCGGCTGAGGTGCCCGGCCGACATGTTCGCGTCGCGCGCGAGCGCTTCCACGTCCAGCGGCTGCGCGTGCTCGCGGTCGATGCGGTCGCGCACGCGGCGCAGCCGTGCGAGGTCGGGCAGGGAGGGCTGGGGCTGCGTGGCGGTCATCGGCGGGATCGTGCCACGTCGCTACGGCGTGCTCAAGCGCAGGCAAAGGTTCCACATCCGGTAACGAACTTCACACAAGCGCCTGCATCTGGAAACCCGACGCGCACGCAGCGGGGCTTCAATACGGTACGGGCTCGCAGCAGGCGCGCCCGACCGTACAGCCCCACCCAAGGAGAACTCCGCATGACGAAAACACTCGCGCTTCTGCTGGCCGCTTCGGCCATCCTGGCTGGTTGCGTGGTCGCACCCTACGACCGGGGCCCGCCCCCGCGCGGCCACGGCTACGACCGCGACCGCGACGGCGTGCCCAACCGCTACGACCGTGACCGCGACAACGACGGCGTGCCCAATCGCTACGACCGCCGGCCGAACAACCCCTACCGCTACTGACGCCGGGGCTGAAGGCCCCCAAACAAAAAGACCGCGAGGCGCGCAGCCCCGCGGTCTTTTTTCTTGTGCGTGTGTGGATGTGCTCAGGTGGCGCGGCGCGCCATCAGCGCCCACAGGCCGGCCGCGCTCAGCAGCGAGCCGCCCGCCAGATGAAAGCGCCGCTGCGCGCGTGGCGAGGCGAGCAGCCGGCCCGCCGAACTGGCGAACACCGCATAGAGCGTGGCATTGAGGGTCGCCAGCGCCACGAAGGTCAGGGCCAGCACCCACAGCTGATGCGACACGTCGGCGCCCGGGCTGATGAACTGCGGCAGGAAGGCCACGAAGAACACGATGCCCTTGGGGTTCAGGGCCGTCACCAGGTAGGTGTTGGCGAACAGGCGCCAGCGCGAGGCCGGTGCGGCCGGCGCGGCGGTCTCGGTGGGCGAGATGCCGGCGCGCAGCAGCTTGATGCCCAGGTACAGCAGGTACAGGCCGCCGGCCCACTTCACCACCGTGAACCAGAACGCCGACGCGGCCAGCAGCGCGCCCAGGCCCAGCAGCGACACCACCAGCGCGGTCGAATCACCCAGCGCCACGGCGGCCACCAACGGCACGTTGGCGCGTCGGCCGTGCGACATCGAATAGCTGATCACCGTGAGGATGGTCGGCCCCGGAATGATCAGCAGCAGCGCTGAAGCGGCGACGAAGGCGAGCCAGAGTTCGATGGGCATGGGTGTTCCTGAAAGAGGGAAGGAGAGAGGGAAGGGCGGTGCGCCGTTCAGCGCGGGAACGAAGTCTTTTTCATGCGTCCGAGGTCGAAGCAGGTGCGCCGAAGCGCAGCGCAGACCGCGCCTTGGCGCGTTCGGCCTCGATGGCCCGGTCGCGCGGCTCGGCCGTGGTCACCAGCGATTCGATCAGCCGCGCGGCCGTGGCGGCCACCTCGTCCACGGCGCGCTCGAAGGCCTGCTCGTTGGCGCGCGAGGGCACGCTGAAGCCGCTGAGCTTGCGCACGAACTGCAGGGCGGCGGCGCGGATCTCCTGCTCGGTGGCAGGGGGCTCGAAGTTGTAGAGGGTCTTGATGCTGCGGCACATGGCGAATGCTCCGGTCAGGCGCGGCGCAGGGGCCGCGCGGCCAGTCTAGCGAAACAGCGCCTGGTTGCGCAGCACCCGCCGGGCAAAGGCTACTTCAGGCTCAGGACACCCAGCCCCAGCCCGATCACCCCCAGCACGAAACTCACGAGGCTGATCTGCAGCGGGATGCGGTAGGCGGGATCGGGGTGGTCCCAGTGCGCGCGCAGCACCTCCAGCGCGGTGGCCCGGCGGATCTCCATCGCGCAGCCGTGAAAGCCCTGCATGTTGATGCTGCTCTTGGGAATCTGCAGCGCGAGCCGGGTTTCGTAGTCGATCTCGATGCCGTCTTCGGGGAAGCCCGGGTCGCGGCCGATGCCCCGGATCATGCGGCAGCAGCGCTTGCCGGCGTTCGTCTTCAGCACCACCCAGGCGTTGCGCCCGCCCAGCGGCGCGAGCCGCTGGTTGTGCACGCGGATCAGCGAGAAAGCCTCGTAGTCCGCCGGGTTGGTGAACGAGCGTTGTTGCGTGACGTGGAGTCCTGTGACCATGATTTCCTCCCTCTGTGAATGAACGCCGGTGCGCCTGCCGGACAGCCCGTGCAGGCGTCGGTTTCGACGTTAGTTCAGAAGGCGGGAGGTGCCCATTGGCGTTGCCATGGAGAGAACGATTCAATCGTCAACAATGGTGAAGCCGACGGGCGATCCGGCCGCGCGTCGGCCTGGGCTCAGTCGCCCTCGTAGAAGAACTCTTCGCGCACGATCTTGCCGTCCTTGACGGTGTACAGCGCCATCTCTTCCATCGTGAAGCGCTGGCCCGTGGGCTTCATGGTCACGTCGAAGCGAAAGCCCACGATGAAGCGGTCGTCGTGCGGCCAGGGGCCGGCCACCTGGAACGAATGCACCTCGTGGTTGGCCACCCACCATTCGCCCTTGGCGCGGATGGCCGACAGGCCCACCGACTCGCGCGACATGCCGGGCGGCGCGCTGGCCTCGACGCTGACGGCCTCGGGCGCGTAGAGCGCCTGGGCTTCATCGAATGTCCCTGCTTTGCACAGCGCCACGAGCTTGGCGGCGATTTCCTGGGTGTTCATGCGTTTCTCCAGTGAGTTGGGGGGATGACGGGAGGCGCAGTGTAGGCCCGCGCACCCTGCGTCGTCGACCGATGTTCAACGCGCTGGTTCGTTGAGCGCGCGCAGGCTGTCGACGCCCTCCGGCGAGAGCCACAGCAGCGTGTTCAGGTAGGTCTCGATGCGGTCGACCAGCGCGCTGCGCGGGCCCTCGCGCCATTCGGTGGAACCGTAGAACGCCGCCTGCTCGGCCTCCAGCGCCTCGCGGCTCGCGTAGGCGCGCACCAGGTGGTAGCTCTCTTCCTCGTGGTCTGACCGGCCGTAGCCGACCACGTCCATGCCCTTGCTGCGCAGCATGGGCACCGCGCGCTCATGCATCGCGCGGTGAAAGTCGTCGAGGGTGCCGGGCTTGAGGCGGTAGGTGCGGATTTCGAGCAGGCGGGTCATGAGGCGTCTTTCGCTGCAGCGTGAGCTACGCGTAGAGAAGCGTAACCACCGTGAAATACAGAACCAGGAGACATGCCAGGATGCCCTTGGCGTTCTTCGTGACGAAATCAATGTAGCGTGACATGGCCTCGTCCGTGAGCCGAGCCTGCAGCGCATGTTCTGCAGGCAGAGCAGCACGTAGCAGATAGCCGCCGAAGAAGATGATGGCCACGAGCACGACCATGAGGAGCAGTGGCAGAAGGAGGAACATGAGGGCTTGAGCGTATTCCGCTGGTTTCTACAGCCGGTCGTCAGAGGTCGACGAAGTCATCGGGCATTGCGGCGTGCGTAGCGACACAGTACCGCACGATGCTCTCGCGTGGAATGTCCCGGGAGAACAGGACTTCTGATTCCAGCTCGAATGTCGGGACCGTCTTCCCTCAGGACACCACGTCAATTCCGCCTCGAGACTTGATCTTGTAGAAAAAACCCCGTCCGTTCAATGCATGGTCAAGTGCAATTTCAAAACGTGTGGATGTGCTCACGTAGATGCTCGCACCCATCTCTCGCATTGGAATTCGTCGCGGATATCGACCACTATCCCTCGCGGTGCTTGCTCAAGCAGGCCTTGATACTCGTCTCTTCGCGATTGAACTTCACGACGCCACTGTAGTCCGATGTGTCGAGTTGGAAGCGACCGTCGTCGCGGACATAGGCGACCAGAAACTGCGAAGCGGCGACGACAAGGTCCACGCGGTAGCCGTCGGCGCGTTTCGTCTGCCGAACGTGTGGCAGCAGGATGTTCTCCGAGGGGGAGGCCATCGCATCGTTGACGCAATCCACCATTGCTGCCTGCTCCGACTTTCGATAGCGGCCATCCACGATGGTCCGAAACTTTGACGGAGTCGCGACGGTGTTTACGCTCGTGGTGAACTCCCCGGTCGACACGGTGGTACAGCCAGACAAAAGGGCCACGATGGTGAGGGAGGCGGCAAGTTTCACAGGTTCCTTCGCTTGATTGCTGGACGTTGGTACTTCATGCCAGGAAAAGGGCGTCGAGTACGCATTTCTGACGTTGCTCAGTCTACCCACGTGCCGACGGCGGCAACGAGCACTTTGAGCTTCCGGCGAATCGGATCGTGAGTGGGGCAGGGGCGTGAATCACTGTTGCTCTTGTCGAGACCTCAAGAGCCATTCATTGCGGTAGTCCAGCTGACAATGCTGCCGCGGCTGTTGAGCGGTGCGCGTGTCTGTGGAGCAGCAGATCAGGCTTCCTTCATCGGAACTGCGCTCGGCATCGCTAGGACGGTTGCGTACGGAGTACGCAAGAGCTGATGTTGGGGCGCTTCGGAGAGGCATGTTTGTCGGCTTGAGACAGTGAACCCGCTCAGCACGGTGGTGCGCACGCTGTCGTCGCACATGGGGCGCCACATCACGACGATCATTGCGGCCGCGGACCCCGACACCGAGCTGTCGAAGGCCCTTCGCAACCACTTCATCCTGTCGCGCCGCGACGAAGGGCGGGTGCTGTTGCAGCAAGCGGCCGAGGCGGGCGAGATCCGGCCGGATGCCGACCTCGAGATCGTGCTCGACCAGATTTACGGGCCGTTGTTCTTCAGGCTGCTGATGGGGCACGCGCCGCTCGATGCGGGCTTTGTCGAAGGGCTGATCGGCAGCCTGCTCGTCGGGCTTGGCACAAGCCCCGCGAGCGGCAAGCGCAAGCCCGCAACGCGTGCGTCACGGAACAAGGCGGCCTGAAGCGGTGGGGGTGTCGGTGGGCTGAAGCAGGTCCCACTTGTTGCCGCAAAGATCGAGGAAGACGGCAACCGTACCGTGCGGCTCGTGGCGTGGCGCTTCGAGAAAGCGCACGCCGTGGGATGTCATGTGTTCGTGGTCGGACGCGAAGTCCGTGGTGTGCAGGAACAGGAAGACACGCCCGCCGGCCTGCTTGCCGACGCTGGCGCTCTGCTCGTCGGTCACGGCCTTGGCCAGCAGCAGCGCGGTGCCGGCATTGCCGGTGTTGCGTGCTGGCGCAACCACCACCCAGCGCTTGCCCGGACCGCGCGGCGTGTCTTCGACCAACTCGAAGCGCAGCGCCTCGGTGAAGAAGCGGATGGCTTCGTCGTAGTCGTGGACGAGGAGGGTGACGGTGGCGAGTTGACGGGTCATGGGAGGCGTTTGCGTTGCGCTGTCGTGTGTGCTGGCGCTGTCGTCTGCGATCGCGATGCAGCGCTCCAGCAGGCCGGCCTCGCGCACCTCTTCGGTGGTGTTCACCTGGAACACGTTCTTGCCGCAGTCGCTGCAATACCGGACGCCGGGCGTGGCGGTGGCTTCGAGTGCGTCCCAGGGCTTGGGGCACGAGAGCGATCCGTCGTGCCCGCCTTGCGACGGCGCCTGCGGATCGACGGGCGCGCGACCGATGCGGATCGACTTCTTCATGGGGGCGGTGGGCGGTGGGTGCCGAGGATGTACTGTGCGACCCATTCCGCCTGCTCCGGTGTGTCGGGCATGTCGATGCCCCGGGAGCGGCTCAGCAGGTGGAAGATGTTCTGGCGCGGAACGCCGAGCCCGTGCAGCAGGCTGCCCGCGATGAGGCCCGTGCGGCCGATGCCTGCGCGGCAGTGGATGGCGATGGCCTTTCCGCTCGCCAGTTCGGCGCCCAGTTCGGCAATGAAGGCCGCCGCGTCCTGCTGCGATGCCGGCAGGCCTCGGTCCGGAATCGGGAAATGCCGGAACACGATGCCGTGTTCGGCGCACAGCGCAGGCTCTTCCCGGAGTTCAAGTGCCCTGATTTCCTGCGCCTCGAGCAGGGAGACCACCATGTCCAGCGAGGCACGCTGCCAGGACGCCACCTCGGCGCGCAGCTGGTCGCCGCCGCGCGGGCGTGCCATCAGGCCCAGCCGATGCGGCGGTATGTCGCGGACCCAGTGGATGGTGGTCTCGAACATGGTCTGCGGACCTTACAGCCGATCGATCAGCCGCATCGCCCTCAGGTGAAAACGATCGCCGTCTTGTGCGCGATGCTCAGCCGCGCCGATTCGTACAGCAGCAGCCACGATTCGATCTCCCGGTAGAGGCCTTCATCCTCGCCCATGCTGTCGGCGAGCCGGGCCGCTTCCTCGTCCGACAGCTCGCCGTCCGAGAGCGTGATGCCGAGCGCGGGGGCGACCAGCACCAGTTCTTCGAGCAACCGGTACGACGAGCCGAGCATGCCGCCGGGCAGGTCGGTCTCGTCTTCCCCGGCAAAGATCACTTCGTCGAAGTCGACCGGCAGGTAGAAGCCTTCCGCGTCGGAGTGGCACAGCAGGTGGCTTTCGAACATGTTGGCCACGTCTTCGAGCGTCTCGTCTTCCGTGGGATCGGTGTCTTCCGGCAAGGGCGTGGCGATCCAGCCGGGCGTCGTCACGCGGTGCGCGTAGGCGCGGCGCAGGTAGTGGATGAACGAGTAGGGCAGGCCATCGAGTGGCGCGCGGGATTCGAGCGGCGGCAGGCTGCGCGGCTCCACGTGCGGCGGCAGGCCTGCTTCGGCGAGCTTGCGGTTCGCGGCGGCGAAATCCGCCTCGAAGTGTTCGGCGCTCTCGGGATCGTTTTCGATCAGGTCGGCGAGGATGCCGACGCAAATGGCCAGGCCCATGGGGTTCTCCAGGTGGTGGGTTCGTCGCGATGGTGCCGAGGCGCGGTGAAGGCGGGATGACGGCCCGCCTTCACCGTGGGGTGCCCCGTTACTTCGCCGCCTCCACCTTCACCCGCGCATTCGGCGTCTCGCCGAACATCTCGGGCGCGTACATCGCTTCCACGCGGCTGGGCGGCAGCGCGAAGTCGCCGACGTTGTTCAGGCGCACGGTGTATTCCATCTTCACGACGCCCTTGGGCAGGTACTCGTAGTAGCTGCGGAAGGCCTCGAAGCTGCGTTCCTCGAACGCCGGCCAGCCGCTGCCCGACTTCTTCTCGCCCTGCGTGGCGATCTGCGAGTCGCGGCCCAGGCCGCTGCCCAGGATGGTGGCGCCGCCCGGGACCGGGTCGGTGATCACGACCCAGGTCATGTCGGTGCTGGCGTTGACCTCGATGCTCACGCGCAGCACGTCGCCGCGCGTGTACTTGCCGGCCACGGCCTGCTCGACCGGCGTGACGGTCTTCTTCAGCGCGTAGCCCGCCGCGAACGGCGCCTTCAGCTGCACCGCGGCCAGCGACTGCAGTGTGAGCCACGGCTTGCCGGTGCCCTGCTGCGTGACCAGCAGCGTGTCGCGCACGGGCGCACCCGTGGGCGATGCGGACCAGGGCAGGAACATCGTGTTGTTGCGCAGGTTGCCCGGCGAGGCGGGCGCGCCGAACATCGTGGTCTGGTTCGGGGCGCCGGTTGCGTCGCTGGCCTTCACGCGCTCCACCTTGCTCCAGTCGACCTGCGCCTTCACCGCGCCCAGCGTGGCGGCGGTGACGCCGGCCACCGGCGTGCTCTCGAACACCTTGCTGAACTTCTCCAGCGCCAGCCCGCCCCACAGGTTGGCGGTGGTGGTGTGCCAGGCGCCGTTCTGCTGGCGGCCGATGAAGCCGTTGGCGAGCTTGCCGATGTCGTCCTTCCAGGCCGGGTCGTCCATCACCGTGAGCAGCAGGCGCGCGGTGTTGACGTCGCCGTTGGTCATGAGCCACCACCAGTAGTCGTCCTGCTCGGTGCTGAAGATGAGCTTGGTGCCCTGGTACGACAGGCGCGCCTTCAGCACGTTGTTGGCCTCGTCCAGGCGCTGCTGGCGCTGCGGCACGTCGTTCACGCGCTTCAAGATGTTGACCCAGTCGATCACCGCGCTGGTGGGCCACTGGTTCGGCGCGATGGTGATGCTGCCGAGCATGCTGCCCTTGGCCTTGCCGTAGCGCGAGAGCGCTTCGAGCGCGGCGAGCTTGCGCACGTCCAGGTCCTTGCGCGGGCTCCAGAACTCGCGCGTGACGCGGCCTTCGACGAACGCGATCAGGCCCGACTCCATCGGCGCGCGCGCGTCGTCGGCGAGCGCGAAGGCGGGGTTGAGCTGCGCCGCTTCGTGCGTGGCCGCGAGCAGGTACGACGTGAGGATGTCGCTGCCACGGTTGGCTTCGCCATCGCGCGGCGGGAAGTAGCTGGCCAGGCCGTCGCTGTCCAGGTAGGTGGGCAACGTGGCCAGCACGCCCTGCCACATCTTCGCGTCGCGCAGGCCGACCGCCTTGCTGGTCTTCTGCTCGAGGCAGCTGAAGGGGTAGTTGGCGAACCAGTCGCGCACGCCCGGCAGGCCTTCGGCCAGCTTGGGTTGCAGCGACATCTTCAGGCC
Source organism: Variovorax sp. GW460-12-1-14-LB1 (assembly GCF_059423605.1). NCBI lineage: Bacteria > Pseudomonadati > Pseudomonadota > Betaproteobacteria > Burkholderiales > Comamonadaceae > Variovorax > Variovorax sp. GW460-12-1-14-LB1. The sequence continues at coordinate 118,132 of NZ_JBWKYF010000006.1, read as the reverse complement.
GCCGCGGCCGGGCAGGGCGTCGGCGGGCGGCGCCACGTCGAGCGTGAACGGGCCGTCGACCTGCACCAGCGTGGCCTGCTGCACCGTGAGCGGCACGGCGGGCACGATGCGCTGGCGCACCTTGAGCGCGTCGCGCGCGCCACCGACGGTGTCCTTCGCCTCGATCTCCCACAGGATGGCTTCGGCGCGCGTCTGCGCGAGCTGCGCGGGCGCGGTCACGTTCCAGGCCACCTCGCGCGATTCGCCGGCCGGGATGTCGACGGTCTGCGTCTCGAGCGTGAGCAGCGTGGCGCGCGGCGTGGCTTCCACCTTCATCGGTTTCTGCGTGGTGTTGCGCAAGGTGATCTGCGCGCGGAACTGGTCGTCCTCGCGCACCAGCGGCGGCAGGCCGCTGATGATCTGCAAATCTTGCGTGGCCTGGATGCTGGCCTGGCCGGTACCGAACAGGCTGGTGCCCGCATCGGCCACGGCCACGATCTTGAAGGTGGTGAGCGCGTCGTTCAGCGGCACCGTCACCACGGCCTGGCCGTTGGCGTCGAGCACGATCTTCGGGTTCCACACCAGCAGGGTGTCGAGCAGTTCGCGCGTCTGGCCCTTGCCGCCGCCGCCGCCCGCGGGCACGGCCTTGCGCCCGTAGTGGCGCCGGCCGACGATTTCCATCTGCGCGGTGGAGGTGCTCACGCCCCAGCTGCGTCGCTGCAGCATCGCGTTGAGCAGGTTCCAGCTGTCGTTGGGCATGAGCTCGAGCAGGGCCTGGTCGACCGCGGCCAGCGCCACTTCGGCGCCGGCGGCCGGCTTGCCGTCGGGCAGCTTGGCGGTGATGGTGACCTGCGCCTTGCTGCGGATCGGGTAGCTGGGCTTGTCGCTGGTGACGGTCACGTCGATCTGGTGCGCGCGCGTGCCGACGCGGATCTCGGCCATGCCCAGGCGGTAGGCGGGCTTGCTCAGGTCGACCATCGCGGTGGGCGCGACGTATTCCTTGCCCTCGTACCAGAAGGCGGTCCACCACTCGCGCGGCGCCTTGAAGCCCCAGGTGAAGAAGCTGTACCACGGCACTTCGCGCAGGCGCCCGCGCAGCGCGAGCACGCTCACGTAGGCGTTCGGGCCCCACTCGGGCTTGACCTGCAGGCTGACCGTCGGGTCCTTGCCGTCGAGCTGCACCACGTGCGTTTCGATGATGCCTTCGCGTTCCACGGCCACCAGCGCGGTGGCAAAGCGGAACGGGCTGCGCACCTGGAACTTGGCGACCTCGCCGGGCTGGTAGCTCTTCTTCTCGGGCAGCACGTCGATGCGGTCGTTGTCCTCGCCGCCGAACCACAGTTCGCCCTGCTTGGTCACGTAGACCGAGCTCACGGCGCTGGCGCTGCGGCCGTCGCTGTCGGTGGCGCTGGCCACCAGCTCGACCTCGCCGGCTTCCTTCAGCTCCGACTCGCACAGCAGCAGGCCGCGCGAATCGCTCTTGCCGGAGCAGACGGTGCCGATGTCCTTGGTCTCGGTCTTGTTGTCGTAGGTGTAGAAGCCGCCCACCATGCGCTTGCGGCTGGTGGTGGTGATGCGCGCCACGGCGCGCACGTTGAGCGTCACGCCGGCCTGGGGCTTGCCTGTGAGGTCGAGCGCGAGTGCCTGGAACTTGAGCTTCTGGCTGGTCGAGACCCAGCCCTCGGTCTTGATGCCGGCGATGACCGACGCGGGCCACAGCGTCTGCGTGCTGCGGATGGTCTGCACCTCGCCGTTCGGGTCGGCGTAGGTGGCTTCGAGCAGCAGCTCGCGCGCGGCCTTCACCTTGGGCACCTTGTCGATCGTGACCTTGCCGGCGCCGTCCTTGTTCAGCGTGAGCGGCAGCTTGTCGGCGATCACGCGGGTGTCGTTCACGCTGTTGAGGTCTTCCTCGCCGGCGCTGGTGTCGGCCGCGGTGGCGGCTTCGCTGCCGTCGCCGGCGGCGCGCGGCGGGTTGAAGCTGAAGGCGTCGTAGTCGGAAAAGCTCAGGCCCTTGCCGCGCACCATGGCCGACACGCGCACGGGCAGGTTGGCGGCGCCGCCGCCGGCCACGTAGTTGATCTGCACGTCGGTGGGCACGCTCGTGGCGGCCACCAGCGGCTTCTTCTCGGTGGGCGCGATGCGGCCTTCGAGCACGGGCAGTCGGAATTCCTCGACGCGGAAGATGCCGGTCGAGTAGGTGCGGTTGTTGCCTTCGTCGCTGGTGCCGTCGCCGCTGCGCAGCTCGACCTGGTACACGCCGAGCTTGGCGGCCGGCGGAATGGCAAAGCTGTTCTCTGCGCTCAGGCCGCCGGTGGCGGTCTTGCGCCAGGCCAGCGGCTGGGTGAAGCGCTGGCCGCTGCCCATGTGGGTCACGACCAGCGTGTCGGGCCGGTTCTCGGGCAGGCCGAAGCCCTTGCTGGTCTGGGTGCGCAGCAGGCTCTTCATCGACACCGTCTCGCCGGCGCGCAGCAGCGTGCGGTCGAAGATGGTGTGGGCGATGCCGTCGGGGCGCACGTCCAGGCTGGTGGGCACGTTGAAGCGCCAGGGCTCGATGCCGCGCTGCCAGTCGCTCCAGGTGAAGGCGAGGTCTTCCACGCCCTTGTCGTCCTTGGCGCGCGCGCTCACGAACCAGACGCTGGTTTCGTACTCGTTCGGGCCGTTGCAGCTGGGGGCATCGGGCGACACGCCGTTGAGCATCACGATGCCGCTGGCGTCGGTGGTGCCGGTGGCCACGGCCTTGCCGTCGCAGCTGGACACGCGCACCTCGGCGCCCGCCACCACCTTGCCCTTGTCGAGCGTGGTGACCCAGGCCATCGAGTTCTCGCGGCCCAGCTTGAAGTGCACCGCCAGGTTGGTGACCAGCGCGGTGGTGCGCACGTACATCGTGCGCCCGGCGTTGTAGCGTTCGTCGAGCAGGGCTTCGCCGAGTTTCTGCGAAGCGATCTCCAGCACGTGGAAGCCCGGCGTCAGCGGGATGCCGACCACTTCGAAGGGGCGCGGGTCGCCGCTCTCGGCCTTGGGCATGTTCAGGGCCTTCACGCCCGGCTGGCCGCCAAGCAGCGACACCATGCGCGTCTGCACGTGCGAGCGTTCGTTCTTGTCGATCACCGGGGGCAGGGCACCCTTCACGTCGCGGCGCGCGGTGTCGCGGCTGACCGTGTAGCTGTCGTAGCGGCGCACCTTGCGGTACCACGCGATGATCTCGGCGTCGGTCTTGGGGTTGAGGTCGCTCACCTTGCCGGGCGTGAGCGCCTGCACCATGAGTTGCGGCTCCACGCGGCGCACGGTGACCGGCATCATGGCCGGGGTGCCGGGCTCGGCCAGGCGCTCGATCACGCCGAAGGGCGAGGCCGCGAACTTGGCCAGCGGCGGCATCGCGCCAGTCGCCACCTTCAGCGGAAAGCTGCCGGGCGTGCCCAACGCGCGGCCCGAGGCGTCCTGGAAGCCGGAAGGCAGCTCGATGCTGAACTGCGTGCTCTCGGCCAGCGGCGGGCCGAAGCTCGCGCTGTTGACCACGTCGTCGTCGTTCTGCGAGCCGCCGCCGCTTTCGAGCGTGGCCTTGATCGATTTGCCGTCGCCCTTGAGCACGATCTGCGACGCCACCTTGCGCGTCACCGGCGCATTGAACTGCAGCTGCATCGGGCGCAGCGGCAGGCAGGCGGCCTGCGCGTTCTCGCGCTCGCAGGTGAAGGACACGGCGAAGGGCTCGCGCACCTGGTAGTCGAAACGGCGTTCCACGTTGTTGGCGACGCCTGACGGCGTGGCCACGCCCTTGCCGTAGACGACCTGCACCTTGGCGCCCGGCGTGAGCGTGCGGTTGCACTGCATCGTGATGAAGCGCAGCGGATCTTTCGCGGCTTCCTTCTCACGATGGAAGGCCTTGAGCAGCTCGGTGCGCGCCTCGCCCTCGAGCAGCTTGGCCGGAATGCGTTCGCCGACGCCGTCGGCCGCGCACCAGACGTTCTGGCGCACGCTGTCGATCGTGGCCGCGCCGTTGAGCTCGAGCACGAACATCTGCTGTTCGTCGATGCGGGCATAGGTGCCCGGCATGTAGTTGCGCACGAACGGGCCGCCGCTATTGAATTGATAGCGTTCGGGGCCGGTCAGCTCGCCGCCGCCGGCGGGCTTGAAGGTGGGAATGCGGGTGACCGAGCAGCGCACGCCGGGCGGCAGGTCGTTCTCGAAGTCGTAGACCCAGGCCTTGGCGTCGGTCCAGCGGCCGGTGCCCTTGCCGGCCTGCGCGTCCGAGCAGCTCACGGTGAGCGGCGCGGGCGCCTTGGGGTCGCCGAAGTTGACCGCTGCCTGATCGAATTTGGCGACGACCTGGCGCACGCGCGCCACTTCGCCCTGCGGGGTCAGGCTGGTGATCTGAAGTGCAAAGCCCGGGCCCGCCGCGAGCGCGCCGGCGGCCAGTAGCAATGTCGGAATGAAACGGTTCACGGAGTTCTCCACCTTGAGGCAGCGCGCAGCGTAGCCGATTTGCATGGCGCTCCGGGAGTGCCAAGCGTCATAGGCCGTCCGTGTTTGAAGCGCGCGTTCTGTCGACGTACGCCGGTCTTCTTACAATCGCTGACGTCGTGCGTGCGCTGCGCAGACCGCCACCAAGACCTCGCCGCCGACCGAATGAAACGCTACTGGGAAATAGACGCCTTGCGCGGGCTGATGCTCGTGCTGATGACCGTCACCCACCTGCCCACGCGGCTGACCGATCCGCTGGGCCAGCCTTTCGGCTTCGTGTCGGCCGCCGAGGGCTTCGTGCTGCTGTCGGCCTTCGTGGCGGGGCTGGTCTACAGCCGCATCGGCCACGTGCGCGGGGTCGACTCGATGCGCCAGGCCTTCTGGCGACGCGTGCTCAAGGTCTACCTGTGCCAGGCGGCGATCCTGCTGTTTTTGTTCACCGTGATCGCCGCGCTGGGCGTGCACATCGACCAGCCGGCGGTCAAGAACCTCGTGTCGTACTACCTGGCCGAGCCGCGCGACGGTTTCCTGTTCGGGCTGCTGCTGATCTACGAGCCGCCGCTGCTGGACATCCTGCCGATGTACATCTTCTTCATGCTCATGAGCCCCTGGGTGCTGGCCTTCGCCATGCGCCACGGCTGGACGCTCGTGATGGTGGCCAGCGCCACGGTCTGGGCGATGGCGCAGTTCGGGCTCAGCGAATGGGTCTACGGACTGGCGGTGCGTTACCTCGGCGTGCCGGTGCCGTTCCACGAGATGGGCGCCTTCAACACCTACGCTTGGCAGTTCCTGTGGTTCGCCGGCCTGTGCCTGGGCGCCAGCCGCAACGCGCCCGAGGCCCGGCCGCTGCGCTTTCCGGCCTGGCTGCTGGTGCTGGCGGCGGGCATCGCGCTGTACGGTTTCTACTGGCGCCACACCGGCATCAACGGCCAGGCGCCGTTCGGCGGCGATGTGGAAATGAACCTGCTGTTCGACAAGTGGCAGCTCGGCCCGCTGCGCATCGTGAACCTGGTGGCGCTGGGCATCCTGGCGGTGCGCTTCGGGCCCTGGCTCATGCGCAAGATCCCGCGCCTGCACTGGCTCGAGGCCATGGGCTCGGCCTCGCTGCCGGTGTTCTGCGCGCACCTCGTGGCGGTGCTGCTGGTGCTGGCCTTCTATGGCGACAACCAGATGGCGCGGCCCTGGTGGGGCGACGGCCTGCTGCTGGCGGCGGTGTTCGCGGGGATGTACTTCGTGGCGCGCTTCACGCGCGGCGCCGACGTGCCGCCGCCGGCGGACGATGTGCCTTCGGAGCCTGCACCGGCGTAGGTGTCTGCAGGGAGCGCCGCTCGTTTTTTTGAGAAGAGGGGGAGGGCGATGATCGATTCCGTGCTTTGGAGACGTGCACTGGCGGCCTGCGTGCTGGCGTGGGGTGCGGCGGCGCAGGCGGCGCTGCCGGAGGCGGTGCAGCAGGAAGTGCAGCGCTGGCTGAACTGCTACAGCCCGAACTATTCGTCGGCCTGCGAAATCGCACTCGACAGCAGCTCCGCCCTTGGCCGTGTGCGCCGTGGTTCGGCGCTCCTGCTGGGCTCGGAGGTCGATGCCGCGACCCGCGCCCGCGCGATGGAAGACCTTCGCTCGGCGGCGGCAGAGGGCTATCCGCCTGCCTACGAATCCCTGGCGGTCTTTCTCGGGCGTGGCGCCGGCTGGAGCGAGGGCCTGCGCTGGCGCTGGCTCGGGGCCGAACACGGCCATGCCGACGCGGCGAAACAGCTGAGCGGGCGCATCGACTTCGATGGGTCGGATCGCCAGTCGGCGGCCGACCGGATGTTCCTGTCGTGGGTCCACTGCCATCCTGCGTCGTTCGAGAGCAGCGGGCCCACGATGTCGGCCTTGAACGATGCGCGCAAGGCCTCACCGGGCGCCGACCTGACGCAGGTGATCGCCCAGGTCCACGCGAAGCGGCTCAACGAAGCCAAGGCGAAGGCCGAGAACTTCCTGCACGGCTGCGTGCCGGGCGCCTACTACCTGTCCAGTCTCTCGCCCGACGACCAGGCCTGGGTGCGCAAGACGGTGCGCGCGCGCATGGTGCAGACGCTGAAGAACATCCAGGCGGCGGTGCGCAAGTTCCCCGACCTGGAGCTGCTCACGCTCCCCGAATACCAGGACCTGCTGCCGCCGCCCTGATCAGGGCGCGTTGGTCGGCGCAACTGGCGCCGCAGGCGGCATCGGAAGATGCGGCGCCACCACCGACTGCCACAGCCGGTAGCCCTCGTCCGTCAGGTGCAGCCGGTCGCCGCGGAACAGTTCGGGGCGCGGGCGGCCGTCGGCGCCGAGCATCGGCGTGTGGATGTCGATGTACTCGCTGTTGGGCAGCAGGTTCAGGTAGGCCGAGATCACGTGGTTGGTCTCGCGGATCTGCGGCATCAGCTGTTCGCGCGACGGGCTGGGCTTGACCGAGATGAAGCTGATGCGCGCGTCGGGCAGCTCGGCGCGCACCGCGTTGGCAAAGCGCGCGAAGCTGTCGAGCACCTGCAGCGGCGTGCGGCCCTCGGCCAGGTCGTTGTCGCCCGCATAGAGCACCACCTGCCGGGGCTTGTAGCGCACCACGAGGTCGCGCGCGAACAGGGCGCAGTCGGCCAGCGTCGAGCCGCCGAAGCCGCGGTTGACGATGCCGCCCGGCACGCGGGAAAAGTCCTGCGACAGGCGGGTCCACATGCGCACCGTGGAGCTGCCCACGAACACCACGCCGCCAGGGGCCGGAAAGCGCTCCTGGTCGGCGCGCGCGAAGGCGGCCAGTTCGTTGTGCCAGCGGGCCTTGGCGGCGAGGTAGGCGGAGGTGGTGTCGGCGGCCGTGGCGCCGTCGGCTTCGTAGGGGAAGGCGGCGGCCGCGGTCTGGGCCTGGGCGGTGAAGGCGGCGGTTGCCAGCAGCAGGGCGGCGGTGGCCGCCAGCGCGGATTTCATCGAAGGCATCGGAAAGAGAACGGAAGCGGAGAAATTCAGGACAGGGTCAGAGCGTTTTTTCGATCAGCGGCCCATGGAACAGCACCGGCCCGGTCGGGCCGCCCGCGCTCGGCACGCCGCCCTTGGGCTCCAGGCTGATCGCCAGCGCCGGCACGCGCACATCGGATTCCGAGGCGGCCAGCCGCAGCGCCGGTGCATTGTCCAGCACGCCGAGCGAGCGCGGCGCGCCGCCGGGCGGCAGGGCCCACAGCTGCAGCGACTTGTCGGCGCCTTCGCGGAAGCTGCCCACACGCTGCAGCACGAGCTGCTTCTTCTTCGGGTCGAAGGTCACGAGCATGGAGGCGGCAGCCTTGTCGTCGGACAGCACGGCCACGTACTGCACGGCGGGCGCGTTGACCAGCTGCTCGCGCAGGTTCAGGCCCACGCCCACGGCCAGCACGGCCACGAGCGCACCGGCCGCGGCGGCGCCGCGCCACAGCGCGAGGCTGCGCAGCCAGCCGCCCGTCGATGCAGAGGCAATGGGCGCGGCGTTGTCGCGCTGCCGCTCGAGGGCCTGCTGCGCCTGCTCGGCGTCGATCAGGTTGCGGATGCGGGTCCAGACGGCCGGGTCGGGCGTGACCGGCTGTTGCAGCTCGGTCATGCCGGCCAGCCGGCCCTGCCAGACCAGCGCGGCGGCGCGCACGGGCGCCTGCTCGCGCGCCAGGGTTTCGAAGCGGCGGCGGGCGCCGCCGCGCAGCGTGCCCAGCGCATGGCTGGCGGCCAGCAGTTCGAGCAGTTCGGGGTGGGCAAGGAGGTTCATGGGGCGGGTCTCGTGGTCAGGCGAAGCGGCCCATGCAGGTGCGCAGCTTCTCGAGCCCGCGCCGGATCCAGGTCTTCACGGTGCCCAGCGGCAGCTTGAGCTGTTCGGCCAGTTCGCCGTGGCTCATCTCGCGCAGGTAGGCCAGGCTGACCACCTCGCGCTGGCGGCCCTCGAGCTGGCTCAGGCACTGGTGCAGCGCCCAGGCCTGCTCGCTCGCATCGGCCATGTCGGCCGGGTTGGGCGTGTCGGATTCGAAGGTGTCGGCCATCAGCTCGTCGAACTCCTGCGTGAGCTGGGCGCGGTCGGCGGTGCGGCGGCGCAGCAGGTCGAGCGAGCGGCTGCGCACGATGAGCCCCAGCCAGGCCAGCGGCGGACTCAGCGAGGCACGGTAGTCGCCGGCCACGCGCCAGATGGTGAGGAAGGACTCCTGCAGCACGTCTTCGGCCCACTCGCGCTGGCGCACCACCCGCATCGCCAGCCCCATGAGGCGGGGCGCGGTGCGGTCGTACAGCTGTCGCAGGGCGGCTTCGTCGCGATGGCCGATCCGGTCGATCAGCGCCATCAGTTCGGCGTCGGGGCTGGGGGCTGTCATTCGCGGATTGTGGGGCATCGGTGCGCATGTCCGAGGTACGGCCCGGCCGGGGCGGCGGATTCAGCGCGGCCCGCCTGAATCCATTGGCCGCCGGGCTGCGTACACGGGACAGGGGGCGTCGAGATGCAGAACTCCAGACGGCGGCTCTTTCTCTTTCACCGATCAAACAGACACCGAGGAAACGACCATGCACATCCGCACCCTGACCGTCCTGGCTTCCACCACCGCAGCGGCGCTCGGCCTGGCCGCCTGTTCCGGCATGGGCGCCAAGCCCGCGCCGATGTTCTCGCAGGCCAGCCTGCCCGACGCCGTGAAGGTGCCCGCCGGCCACCGCGTGGCCATGGAAACCGTGGGCGCCGGCGACATCACCTACGAATGCCGCGCCAAGGCCAACGCGCCGGGCGCGCACGAATGGGTCTTCGTCGGCCCCGACGCCAAGCTGATGGACCGCGCCGGCAAGCAGGTCGGCAAGTACTACGGCCCGCCCGCCACCTGGGAGAACGCGGACGGCTCGAAGGTCACGGCCACACAGGTGGCGGTGGCGCCGAACGGCACCGGCAACATTCCCCACCAATTGGTGAAGGCCAACCCCGCCACCGGCATGGGCGCCATGCAGGGCGTGAGCTACATCCAGCGCGTCGCCACGCAGGGCGGCGTGGCCCCCGCCGCCGCCTGTGGCGCCACGAACCTGGGCCAGAAACAGGTCGTGAAGTACCAGGCCGACTACATCTTCTATCGCGCCAGCTGACGCGTTAAGAGCCCTCATCCCGCCGCCGTTTGGAAACATTCGGCAACGTATACTGCGCCGCAAAACGGAGCGGGACCGCGTGCGCGCGGGGGCGGGAATGAAGCAAATTGCGATCGTGATCGCGCTCTGCGTGGGCGCGTGGTATTTCTTTATCGGCGGCCGCAAGCTCGACGAGGCCATGGCGCGCGATTACTACCGCAAGGAAGCGCACGCCATCTATTCGCGCGATGCGCAAGCGCTGTGCAAGCAGCTCAGCCGTAAGGCGGTGATCGAGAGCAAGGTCACGATGATGGGCCGCACCGTCGAGAGCAGCCACAACCGCGAGGAAGCCTGCGAGGCGGTCGAGAAGACCTTCGAGCTGTTCCGCGCCGTAGGCGACCGCATGGGCGGCATCCTCACCATCGAGTACGAGTACCACATCGACGCCGTCGAGGTGGCCACCGACCGCAAGAGCGCCGTCGTCACGGGCACCAGCGTGCTCAAGATGGGCGAGGCCGCGCTCCAGTACAAGACCAGTTTCAGCCAGCGCCTGGAGCGCGAGCTCGGCCAGATGCGCCTCGTGCATTCCAGCGACGCCACGGTCGTGCGCATGGGCGGCGCGGGCGCCATGAGCCAGAGCGATTTCTTCCGCAAATAGCCGCAGCCGCTGAACAGGCCCCGCCATGATCGACCGCGACTCCCTGCCGCCGCCTCCGCCGTTCTGGCACCGCCTCAACAGCTTCTTCGCCTTTCCGCTCCAGCTGCGGCCGCTGGCCTACGGGCTGGTGCTGTCGTTCTGCAGCCTGCTGTTCGAGGCCGTGTTCTTCCTGCCCGATGCGCTGGCCTTCGTCGTCATCGAGGTCGGCATCATCCTGGCGGCCAGCCGCTACGGCTTCAAGGTCATTGCGCTGGGTGCGCGTGGCATCCGCGACTCGGCCGACTTCGGGCGCGAGTCGAGCGACGAGTGGACCTACCTGCCGTGGAAGCTCTTCGCCATCTCGCTGGTGCAGACGATGCTCATCGGCTGGCTCGCGTGGTACGAGCCGGTGCTGGGCACGGTGGGCCTCTTCATCATGTCCTTCACCTTCCCGGCGGCGGTGATCGTGCTGGTGCAGTCGGGCAGCTTCTTCCAGGCCATGAACCCGGGCTATGTGATGGACGCGATGCGCACCATCGGCTGGCCTTATGCGCTGCTGTGCTTCTTCCTGTTCCTGCTGAGCACGGGTGCACAGGTGGCGATCTCGATGGTGCTGCCGGTGTTCGACGGGCGCATCGTGCTGCCGATCGTCAACTTCGCGTTCATCTACTTCGGCTGGGTGATGGCCAGCCTGCTGGGCTACGTGATGTACCAGCACCACGACGCCTTCGGCATCGACCTCGTGCCCGGCGCGGGCGCCGACATCGGCGCGCCGGCCGACCGCCGCACGCCCGCGCAGATCGCCGCGCAGCGCACCGACGCCGAGGTGGCGCAGTGCATCACCGACGGCGACCTGGCCGCCGCGCTGGGCATTGCCTACGAGGCGCAGCGCACCGCCGACGCCGACGACCTGGCCGCGCAGCGCCGCTACCACCGCGTGCTGGCGCTCATGCCCGAGAAGAAGGACACGCTGTTCGACCACGCGCGCCGCTTCATTCCGCTGTTGATGCGGCGCGACCTCGCATCGGATGCGCTGAAGGTTTTCAAGGCCTGCCGCGCCATCGACAAGACCTTCGTGCTCGACGACCCGGCGATGGTCATCGCGATGGCCCGCGCCGAATGGCGCGGCGGCGACGCGCACGGCACGCTGGCGCTGCTGTCGGGCTTCGACAAGCGCTTCCGCGGCCACGCGGCGATCCCGCAGGCCTACGAACTCGCGGCCCGCGCGCTGGTGCAGGGGCTGGGCCGCACGGACATGGCGCAGCCGATCCTCACGACGCTCGAGGCCCGCTACCCCGAGAGCGAGCAGACGCAGGAAGTGCGCTGGCTGCTGCGGCCGGCGGCCTGAGGGAGGGCCGGCCCGCGGATCAGGGCAAAATTCCGCACGCCGCGCCGGCCGGACCTGCGGACCTGCCTCCCATGCCGCCCCTCACGCCCGAACCGTCTCTTCCTGCTTCCTCTTCTTCTGCATCGCCGGCGCGTTCCCGCCGCCGTGCGCTGGTGGCCTGGGCGGGCGCCGTCGCGCTGGCGCTGCTGCTGATCGCCGTGGCCGGCCAGTGGGCCGCGCGGCGCGAGGCGAACTTCCAGGCCGACTCGATCCGCCGCGCCATGGAAGTGCATGTGCTCGGCCTGCGCGACGCCGCCGGCAAGTACGGCTACCTGCCGTTCACCGCCGGCATGCACCCCGACGTGCTGGCCGTGCTGGCCCACCCGCAGGACCCCGCCGCGCGGCAGCGCGCCAACCACCACATCGAGGAAGTGAACCGCCTCGCGGGCTCCGACGCGCTGTACCTCACCGACCCGCAGGGCCTCACGCTGGCGGCGAGCAACTGGGCCACGCCGCAGAGCTTCGTCGGCGAGTCGTACGCCAACCGGCCGTACTTTCTCGACGCGCGGGCCGGGCGGCGCGGCCTGTTCTACGGCGTGGGCCAGACCACGGGCGAGCCGGGGCTGTTCATGTCGGCGCCGGTGCGCGCCGAGGGCGGCGGCGAGGTGCTGGGCGTGGTCACCGTCAAGGTCAGCCTGCGCCAGCTGCACGACGCCTGGGCCTTCGTGCGCGATCCGATCCTGCTGACCGACGCGCGCGGCATCGTGTTCCTGAGCTCGGTGCCGGGCTGGATGTACCAGGCCACGCGGGCGCTCAGCCCCGCCGACCTGGCCGGCATCGAGCACGACCAGCAGTACGGCGCGCGCACCCGCTTCGCGCCACTGCCCTGGCGCGTCGAACACATCGAGGGCGCGCCGGGCTACCTGGTGCGCACCACGGTCGGCGGCAAGGCGCGCCGTTTTCTTGCGGTGGACGAGCCGCTGCCCGACCTGGGCTGGACCCTGACGGTGATGGCCGACCACGCCGAAGTCACCCGCGCGCGCGAGCGCACCTGGATGCTCGGCCTGCTGGGCGCCGGCGTGCTGCTGCTGGGCGCGCTGTACTGGCGGCTGCGCGAGCGCCGCTTCGCCGAACAGCGCGACGCGCGGCGCGACCTCGAGCTGCGCGTGCGCGAGCGCACCCACGAGCTGGACCAGGCCCATGCCTTCCGCAAGGCGATGGAAGACTCGCTGCTGGTCGGCATGCGCGCGCGCGACCTGCAGGGCCGCATCATCTACGTCAACCCGGCCTTCTGCGAGATGACCGGCTACGGCGCCGACGAGCTGCTGGGGCGGCTGCCGCCGTACCCCTACTGGCACCCCGACGACGTGACGCAGCACTGGTTCCACTACGAGGCCATGATGAGCGGGCAGCCCGCGCGCTCGGGCTTCGAGTCGCGCCTGCGGCACCGCGACGGGCACGAGGTCATCACCATGGTCTACACCGCGCGACTCATCGACGCCGACGGCCGCCACAGTGGCTGGATGAGCTCGGTGGTCGACATCACCGAGCAGAAGCGCGCCGAGCTGCGCCAGCGCCAGAACGACGAGCAGCTGCAGCACGCGCAGCGCCTGGCCAGCCTGGGCGAGATGGCCTCCACGCTGGCCCACGAACTCAACCAGCCGCTGATGGCGCTGAGCAACTTCGCCAGCGCCGCCAAGGCCTTCGCCGCGCAGGGCAACCAGCCGCTCCTGGCCAGCAGCCTCGACGAGACCGTGGCGCAGGCCAAACGCAGCGCCGAGATCGTGCGGCGCATCCGCGGCTTCGTGCGCCAGCGTACCGCCGGCACCGAAGACTGCGCCGTGGCCGCGCTGGTGAGCAATGCGCTGGCGCTGCTGCAGGGCGAGATGCGCCAGCGGCAGGTGCGCGCCGAGGTGCGCATCCCGCCCGCGCTGCCGCCGGTGCGCGGCGACCGCGTGCTGCTCGAGCAGGTGCTGTTGAACCTGCTGTCGAACAGCCTGCAGGCGATGGAACAGGGCACGCCGCCCGACCGGCGCGTGGTCGAGGTCGAGGCCGAGTTGCATGAAGGCCGCGTGCACATCCGCATCGCCGACCACGGCCCCGGCATCGACGCCGCGCTGGCCGAGCAGGTCTTCGCGCCGTTCTTCACCACCAAGGCCGGCGGGCTCGGGCTGGGCCTAAACATCTGCCGCACCATCGTCGAGGCCCATCGCGGCCGGCTGTCCTTTGCCGACCGGCCCGGCGGTGGCACGGTCTTCACCCTCGAACTGGAGGCTTCCCCGTGAACGCACCCCTGCTTGCCAACCACCTGTGCGTCGTCGACGACGACGAGGCCGTGCGCCGCTCCCTGGGCCTGCTGCTGCTGTCGCGCGGCCATGCGGTGCAGGCCTTTGCCTCGGGCGAGGCCTTCCTGGCCGGCGCCGACCTGCAGCGCCCGGGCTGCGCCATCCTCGACCTGCGCATGGAAGGCATGAGCGGCCTGCAGGTGTTCGACGCGCTGCGCGCGCAGGACAGCCCGCTGGTCGTGATCTTCCTGTCCGGGCACGGCGACATCCCGATGGCGGTCGAGGCGGTGCAGAACGGCGCCTTCGGCTGGCTGGAAAAGCCCTGCAACGACGAGCGCCTGCTCGACAGCATCGCCAAGGCGTTGCAGAAAGCCGAAGAGATCGCCGTGCGCCGCCAGGCCCGGCAGGCCGCGCAGGCGCTGTGGGCCAAGCTCACGCCGCGCGAGATGCAGGTCGCCCGGCTCGTGGCCGAAGGCCTGCCCAACAAGCGCATCGCGCAGGAACTGGCACCGCTGGAACTGCGTACGGTGGAAACGCACCGGGCGCACATGTTCGCGAAGCTGGGCTTTTCGAGCAGCCTGGAACTGGACCGCTTCCTGCGGGAGCATGGACTCTAGAACTTAGGGTTTACCCCTGCGTACCGGTACGTAGCCCCGCGGGCGGGGGCTACGGACGACAGCGCGCCCCCGGCGGACCAGACTCCCCGGCACGGCTTTCCGCGGGCTTCGCGGGGGCTGCAGCCAGAGACAAGGACCCCCCGCATGACCGCCATTGCCAGCAGCAGCACGAGCGCCGGCGCTTCCAGCCCGGACGCGACCCGCGACACCACCCCCTACACCTTCGAGGAAAAGCGCAAGCGCATCTTCGCCATCTTTGCCGCCTCGTCCGGCAACCTGGTGGAGTGGTTCGACTTCTACGTCTACGCCTTCTGCGCGATCTACTTCGCGCCCTCGTTCTTCCCCAAGTCGGACCCGACGGTCCAGCTGCTGAACACCGCCGGCGTGTTCGCCGCCGGCTTCCTGATGCGCCCGATCGGCGGCTGGCTGTTCGGCCGGCTGGCCGACCGCAAGGGCCGCAAGACCTCGATGGTGACCTCGGTCGTCATGATGTGCGTGGGCTCGCTGGTCATTGCCTGCCTGCCCACCTACGCGCAGATCGGCGCCTGGGCGCCCGCGCTGCTGCTGGCTGCGCGCCTGCTGCAGGGCCTGTCGGTCGGCGGCGAGTACGGCACCACGGCCACCTACATGAGCGAAGTGGCCATGCGCGGCCAGCGCGGCTTCTTCTCGTCGTTCCAGTACGTCACGCTGATCGGCGGCCAGCTGCTGGCCGTGGTGGCCGTGGTGGTGCTGCAGCAGCTGCTCACCGAGGCCGAGCTCAAGGCCTGGGGCTGGCGCATTCCCTTCGTGCTGGGTGCCCTGGCCGCCGTCGTGGCGCTGATGCTGCGCCGCACGCTGACCGAAACCGCCAGCACCAAGACCCGCGCCGCCAAGGGCGCCGGCAGCGTGGCCGAGCTGTTCAAGCACCACAAGCGCGCCTTCCTCGTGGTGCTGGGCTACACGGCCGGCGGCTCGCTGATCTTCTACACCTTCACCACCTACATGCAGAAGTACCTGGTGAACTCGGCCGGCATGTCGATCAAGACCGCCAGCAACGTGATGACGGCGTGCCTGTTCCTGTACATGTGCATGCAGCCGCTGTTCGGCGCGCTGTCGGACCGCATCGGCCGTCGCAGCAACATGCTGCTGTTCGGCGCCCTGGGCGCGCTGATGACGGTGCCCGTGCTGAGCAACCTGCAAAGCGTGAGCAGCCCGCTGATGGCCGGCGTGCTGATCACGCTGGCGCTGGCGGTGGTGAGCTTCTACACCTCGATCAGCGGCATCGTGAAGGCCGAGATGTTCCCGCCCGAAGTGCGTGCGCTGGGCGTGGGCCTGTCGTACGCGGTGGGCAACGCCATCTTCGGCGGCAGCGCCGAGTACGTGGCGCTGGGCCTGAAGTCGATCGGCCACGAGTCGTACTTCTACTGGTACGTGACGGCGATGATGGGCGTGGCCTTCCTGGTCAGCCTGCTGCTGCCGAAGCAGGCGACGTACCTGCACAACGACAAGTAAGCGCAGCGGCGCTTCGTCAACGAACCCGGCCGCGTGCCGGGTTTTTTACGTGCGCTGCAACGCGCGCGTGACCATGTCGTTGGGCGCCAGCCGCAGCAGGTGCGGCAGCAGGCCCAGGGCCCGATCGCGTTCGCCCGCATGCAGCAGGCCGTTGGCGCACACCGACAGCGTGTCGGCCAGCTCGGGGTGGTCGGGCGCGGTCTTCAGCAGGATGCGGCAGAGCTTGTCGGCGTCGCCGAACTGGCGGATGCGCGCGAAGCGGCGCGCCAGCCGGGCCATGTCGTCGGGCTTCAGGCGCACGCCGGGTTTGGCCTGGTCGAGGTAGGTCGTGAAGCTGCTGTGCTGCAGCGCCAGGGTGTCTTCATCGGTGGCGGGCAGGCGGAAGATGCGGCGCGCGGCCTGGTGGAAGTCGTCGCTCGCGGGCTGCAGGCGCGCGGTGTGGAACCAGGCGCGCAGCGTGTCGGTGTCGCCGGGGCGCAGGGCGGCGGCGGCGCGCCATTCAACGCACGCGGGCTCGAACTTCATGGCCGCCGACAGCTTGCGCGCGGCGGCCACGTGCTGGTCGAAGCGGTGGTCGTCGGTCACCATTTCCGACTTCACGGTCTCGGGCGTCTTCACGCGGCCCAGCCACATGGCGCCGGCCATCAGCGCGGCGCCCGTCAGCAGGCCGCCCAGGTGGGCCATGTAGGCGATGCCCTGGCCGCCGATCCAGTGCTGCACCAGCTCGTTGGCGATCCAGGCCGGCAGCAAGAGCAGGGCGGGCGCCGTGACGTAGTTGAAATAGAAGAACAGCTGGTAGAAGAAGCGGATGCGCCGCAGCCGGTACATCACGGCGTACATGCCCATCAGCGCCGAGATCGCGCCCGAGGCGCCCAGTCCGTAGCCGCCCTTGCCTGCATAGGCCCAGCCGGCCAGCAGCGCGGAACCCACGCCGCCCAGCAGGTAGAAGCTCAGGTAGGTGCCGCGCCCCAGCGCCAGTTCGACCGAGAAGCCGAACAGGAAGAGGAACAGCATGTTGCCCAGCAGGTGGCCCGTGCTGCCGTGCAGGAAGGCGGCGGTGAGCCAGGTCCAGGGCTTGAACTCGGCATCCTTGCCGTAGTCCTGCGACCAGCGCGCGGTGAACGGCGCGGGCAGCATCGCCTCGTACTGGCGGCGGTCGCGCTGCCATTCGTCGAAGCGCGGGTTCGCGGGCGTCACGACTTGGTCGGCGCGCAGCTTCTTCAGGAAAGGCTGGTCGTTCTGCAGGCCTTCGAGCAGCTGCGGATAGGCCTCTTCATGGGCCAGCATGCGGCGCGCCAGCTTGCCGCGTTTCGGGTCGGTTTTTTCGAGCCACTCGACGAAGGGCGGCAGCTCCAGCTCGGGCAGCACGCTCTGCACGTAGAACTGCGCCGCGCGCTCGCGGCCGTTCTCTTCGCTGCGCTGCGGCCCCCAGAACACGAGCATGTTCAGGAGGATCAGCAGCACCGTCATCCACGGCGGGTTGCGCCAGCTCGGCTTGTTTTCGAGCGGGATGGCGTAGAACATGAAGCGCGGCCCTCAGTGGTGCGGCCGCGGGCTTCAGCCGAGACGGGCGCGGTGGCGAGCGACTTGGGCCTTGACCTGCACGGGCGCGGTGCCGCCCAGCACGTTGCGGGCGTTGAGCGAGCCGCGCAGGCTCAGCACGTCGTACACGTCCTTCTCGATGTTCGGGTTGAACTGCTGCAGCACGGCCAGCGGCAGCTCCGACAGGTCGACCTGGTGCGAGGTGGCGGCCTTCACGGCATGGGCCACGGTTTCGTGCGCGTCGCGGAAGGGCAGGCCCTTCTTCACGAGGTAGTCGGCCAGGTCGGTGGCGGTGGCGTAGCCGCGCAGCGCGGCGGCTTCCATGGCCTGCGGCTTCACGGTGATGCCGCCGATCATCTCGGCAAAGATGCGCAGGGTGTCCTTGAGCGTGTCGACGGTGTCGAACAGCGGCTCCTTGTCTTCCTGGTTGTCCTTGTTGTAGGCCAGCGGCTGGCCCTTCATGAGCGTGATGAGCGCCATCAGGTGGCCGACCACGCGGCCGGTCTTGCCGCGCGCCAGCTCGGGCACGTCGGGGTTCTTCTTCTGCGGCATGATCGACGAGCCGGTGGTGAAGCGGTCGGCGATGTTGATGAAGCCGAAGTTCTGGCTCATCCAGATGATGAGTTCTTCGCTCAGGCGGCTCACGTGCACCATGCACAGGCTGGCGGCGGCGGTGAACTCGATCGCGAAGTCGCGGTCGCTCACGGCGTCCAGGCTGTTCTGGCAGACGCTGTCCATCTTCAGGGTGCGCGCCACGAGCTCGCGGTCCAGCGGGTAGCTGGTGCCGGCCAGGGCGGCGGCGCCCAGCGGCAGGCGGTTGACGCGCTTGCGCACCTCGCCCATGCGCTCGGCGTCGCGGCTGAACATTTCCACGTAGGCCAGCATGTGGTGGCCGAAGCTCACGGGCTGGGCCACCTGCAGGTGGGTGAAGCCGGGCAGGATCACCTCGACGTTCTTCTCGGCGATGTCGACCAGCGCCTTCTGCAGCTCGACCAGCAGGTCGCCGATGAGGTCGATTTCGCCGCGCAGCCACAGGCGCACGTCGGTGGCGACCTGGTCGTTGCGGCTGCGGCCGGTGTGCAGGCGCTTGCCGGCGTCGCCGACCAGCTGGGTCAGGCGGGCCTCGATGTTCAGGTGCACGTCCTCGAGGTCGAGCTTCCATTCGAAGCTGCCGGCCTCGATTTCGCTGCGGATCTGCGCCATGCCGCGCTCGATGGCGGCGTGGTCCTGCACGCTGATGATGCCCTGGGCCGCGAGCATGCCGGCGTGCGCCAGCGAGCCCTCGATGTCGGCTTGCCAGAGGCGCTTGTCGAAGAAGACGCTGGAGGTGTAGCGCTTCACCAGGTCGCTCATCGGTTCGGAGAACAGGGCCGACCAGGCTTCGGATTTCTTGTCGAGTTGGTTTTGGGTCATGGGAGCCGTCCAGGAAGGCAATAATGGGTTGGTCACCCGATGGATCTGATGTCTGCGATGCGCAACCCGGCGATTTTATCGGCCAGCTCCCCCTCCACGTCCGCCGCGTCGCCGGAACGCGCCCGCGCGCCCGTGCGCGGCGGTCCGGCGCTGTTCGACGCCTGCCAGATCGGCGTGGTGCTGCGCACCGTGGTGTTCGTCGAAGCGGTGGTGGCGGTGGCCACGCTGTTCGTGGTCGGCACCTTCGGCGAATGGCTGGTGCAGGCGGCCACGGTCACCGGCGGCGCGCTGCCCGCCACGCTGCTGTGGCTGGTGGCGGCCTGCGGGCTCAAGAAGCAGCTGCGGCGCCTGCCGCCCCCGGGCCAGTACGCCGCCGGCGCCGTGCTGGGCGCCGTGGCCTCGCTGTACGGCTGCGGCCTGCTGCGCCTGACCGGCGTGATCGCCAGCGCCCCCTGGCTGGCCAGCGCGCTGGCCGGCGCCCTGTTCGCGGGGCTGGTGATGGCGGCGATGGTGCTGCGCGCGCGCGGCCAGACGCCGGCTGCGACCACGGCCCGGCTCGAGGAGTTGCAGTCGCGCATCCGCCCGCATTTCCTGTTCAACACGCTCAACAGCGCCATCGCGCTGGTGCGCGAGGAGCCGGCCAAGGCCGAGACCATGCTCGAAGACCTGGCCGAGCTGTTCCGCCAGGCGCTCACCGTGCCGGGCGAATCGGGCACGCTGGCCGACGAGATCGCGCTGGCCGAGCGCTACCTGGCCATCGAGCAGGTGCGCTTCGGCGAGCGCCTGCGCATCCGCTGGGACCTCGATGCCGCCGCCAGCGACGCGCGCCTGCCGCCGCTGCTGCTGCAGCCGCTGGTCGAGAACGCCATCAAGCACGGCGTGGAGCCCAGCCCCGACGGCGGCAAGCTGCGCATCCGCACCGAGCGGCGCGGCGGCATGGTCGTGATCGAGGTGGTCAACAGCCTGCCGCCGCTGCGCTGGGCCGACGAGCCGCTGCCGCGCGGCCACGGCATCGCCCTGGACAACGTGCGCGAGCGGCTGCGCCTGCTGCACGACATGCAGATGCAGTTCAGCGCCGGCATGGACCAGAAGAACTACCGCGTACGCATTGCCATCCCCGCCGAATCATGAGCCTCAAGACCCTGATCGTTGACGACGAAGCCCTGGCCCGCTCGCGCCTGCGCACGCTGCTGCGCGACTGCACCTCGCCCGCCGCCGAGGTGACGGCCGAGGCCGCGCAGGGCGAGGAGGCGCTGGCCCACCTGGCCGCGATGGACCTGGACCTGGTGCTGCTCGACGTGCACATGCCCGGCGTCGACGGCATCGAGGTGGCGCGCGCGCTGCGCAGCCGGCCCGACGCGCCGGCCGTGGTGTTCGTGACGGCGCACGCCAGCCACGCGGTCACGGCCTTCGAGCTGGAGGCGGTCGACTACCTCACCAAGCCCGTGCGCGCCGAGCGGCTGCAGCAGGCGCTGCAGAAGGTCGAACGCTTCCTGAAGGAGCGCCGCGCCGCCCAGCCGGCGGCTGAGGCCACGCCCGAGTGCGTGCTGATCCAGGACCGGGGCCGCGCCGAGCGCGTGCCGCTGTCCGAAGTGCTGTACCTCAAGTCCGAATGCAAGTACCTCACGGTGCGCACCGCCACGCGCAGCCACATCCTCGATGGCTCGCTGAACGATTTCGAGGAGCGCTACCCGAACCGCTTCCTGCGCGTGCACCGCAATGCGCTGGTGGCGCGCGCGGCGATCCGTGCGCTCGAGCGCTACGACGACGGCGAGGACGCCGAAGGCTGGGCGCTGCGGCTCGACTCGGTGCCCGAGCCCGTGGCGGTGTCGCGCCGCCAGCTGGCCGCGGTGCGCGAGATGCTGAAGGAATCGCGATGACCGACGACACCCCGGCCGGCCCGAAACCGGCGCCTGAACGGCCGGTGGCTGCGGATGAGCCGCCGCCTGCGCCCGCACCGGTGCCGGCGCCGCCGGTCGACCCCGTCGAGCCCGCAGCGCCGGTCGAGCCGAGCGCGACCGCCGAAGAGGCGACCTCCGCCCTGCGCAGGCGCTTCGTGCTGCACATGCCGGTCGACGTGCGCAGCGCCTCGCTGGTGGTGCTGGCCGTGCTCGCCAGCGTCTTCGCGCTGCGCTGGGGGCAGGCCGTGTTCGTGCCGCTGATGCTGAGCCTGCTGCTGAACTACGCGCTGTCGCCGCTGGTCGAGCGCCTGCACCGCTGGTACGTGCCGCGGTGGATCGGCGCGGCGGCGATCCTGCTGGGCCTGTTCGGCGGGCTCGGGTGGACGGGCTACTCGCTCTCGGGCAGCGCCTCGCAGCTGCTCGACTCGCTGCCGGTCGCCGCGCAGAAGCTCGGCCAGGCCATGCGCCGCGACAAGAACGCCAGCGCCACGCCGCTGGACAGCGTGCAGCAGGCCGCCGCGCAGCTCGAAAAGGCGGCCGAGGAAAACTCGGCGCGCGTCGCTTCGCGCAAGGGCGTGGCGCGCGTCGTGATCGAACGCCCGGGCTTCAACGTGCGCGACTACCTGCTCAGCGGCACGGTCGGCCTGCTCAACGCCTTGGGGCAGCTCACGCTGGTGGCCTTCCTCACCTACTTCGCGCTGTGCTCGGGCGACACCTTCCGGCGCAAGCTCATCAAGATCACCGGGCCCAGCCTGCAGAAGAAGAAGGTCACGGTGCACGTGCTGGACGACATCACGCGCAACATCGAACGCTACCTGCTGGTGCAGATCCTGGTGAGCGGGCTGGTGGGGCTGACCACCGGCCTGGCGTTCTGGCTGCTCGGCGTGGAGAACGCGGCCGTGTGGGGAATCATCGCGGCCGTGACCAACCTCATTCCCTACATCGGCTCGGTGATCGTGCTGGTGGCGGCGGGGCTCATGGCCTTCCTTCAGTTCAGCAGCATCGAGATGGCGCTGCTGGTGGGCGGTGTGTCGCTGGCCATCCACACGGTGGTGGGCAACCTGCTGATGCCCTGGCTCACCAGCCGCACCAGCCGCATGAACCCGGTGGCGGTGTTCGTGGGCGTGATCTTCTGGGGCTGGCTGTGGGGCATCTGGGGGCTGCTGCTGGGCATCCCGATCACCATGGTCATCAAGTCGATCTGCGACCGGGTGGAAGACCTGCAGCCGATCGGCGAACTGCTGGGCGAATAAACCGGCCCTTCAGACCCTTCAGGAGGGTGCATCGTCCGATGCTGTAAATTATTGCGAATCAATTCGCAATAATTAAATGCCCGACGTTTCATCCGCTTCCTTGCCACCCGGGGCCGGCGCCCCGGCCCGGTTGCTCTCCATCGACGCGCTGCGCGGCCTCGTGATCCTGTTCATGCTGCTGGACCACGTGCGCGAGACCTTCTACCTGCACCACCAGGTGCCCGACCCCATGCTCGTGGCGCAGACGCCGCCGGCGCTGTTCTTCGGCCGCCTGCTGGCGCACCTGTGCGCGCCGGTGTTCGTGTTCCTGGCCGGGCTGTCGGCCTTTCTCTACGGCGCGAAGCAGGCGGACGGCCGCGCGGCGGCGTCCTCGTTCCTGTGGAAGCGGGGCCTGTTCCTCGTGCTGCTGGAGGTCACGGTCGTCAACTTTGCCTGGACCTTCCAGTTCCCGCCGGCCACCGTGTTCCTGCAGGTGATCTGGGTGATCGGGCTGTCGATGCTGGCGTTGTCGGCGCTGGTGTGGCTGCCGCGCCGGGCGCTGGTCGTGTTGGGCGTGGTGCTGGTGGCGGGGCACAACCTGCTCGACGGCGTGCACTTTCCCGTCGGCCATGTGCTGCACGTGCCCTGGGCCGTGCTGCACGACCGGGGCTGGATCGAGCTGTCCGAGGCCCTGAGGCTGCGCACGTCGTACCCGCTGCTGCCGTGGATCGGCGTGATCGCGCTGGGCTATGTCGCCGGGCCGTGGTTCCTGCCCGGCGCCGATGCGCCGCAGCGCCAGCGGCGGCTGCTGGCGTGGGCCGTGGGCCTGCTCATTGGCTTCGTGGGGCTGCGTGCGCTCGACGTCTACGGCGACAAGCCCTGGGTGGCGGGCGACAGCGCGCTGACGACCGTGATGGCCTTCCTCAACGTCACGAAGTACCCGCCGTCGCTGCTGTTCATCGCGCTGACGCTCGGCGTGGGGCTGTGGCTGCTGCGCCTGTTCGAGCGCCGGCAGGGCGCGGCCTGGCTCGCACCGCTGGCCGTGTTCGGCGCGGCGCCCATGTTCTTCTACGTGCTGCACCTGTACGTGCTCAAGTTCCTCTACCTGGGGGCCGAGGCGATCTGGGGCCCCAACCAGGGCCGCTTGTTCGGCTTCGACGCCGTCTGGATGGTGTGGCTGGTCACCGGGGTGCTGGCCTTTGCGCTGTATCCGGCGGTGCGCGCCTTCGCCGCCCTGAAGGCGCGGCGCCGCGACATCGCGTGGCTCAAGTACCTGTGAGCGGCTGGCGATGAGGCGGTTCTGCGGCGCGGCTCTCGCCATGCTGGGCACGTCCGCCCTCGCGGCCGAAGGCGGCGGCTTCGTCGAGGACACGCGCTGGCACGTGCTCCAGCGCAGCGTGTACGAGCACCGGAGCTACCTGCACGGCGACCGCAGCAACGGCGGGCGCAACGCCACGCTGCCGAAGGCGCGGCGCAGCGACTACGCGCAGGAGTGGGGCTACGGCGTCATGGGCACCCTCGCGTCCGGCTTCACGCCGGGCTGGATCGGCTTCGGCGTGGACGCGCATGCCTCGCTCGCGCGCAGCCTCGACGGCGACGATCTGCGCGTCGGCAAGATCCGCATGCTGCCGGTGGACGGCGCGGGCTACGCGCAGGACGGCATCGCGCGCGGCGGCGTGGCGCTGAAGGCGCGCATCTCCGCCACCGTGCTGACGGTGGGCGAGCAACGCGTCAAGACGCCGGTCTTCAGCGCGTCCGATTCCCGCCTGCTGCCCGAGACCATGCGCGGCTGGCTGCTGACGAGCCGCGAGTTCGACACGCTCACGCTGCAGGCCGGCCGCTTCACCGGATCGACCGACCGCCATGCGCGCGGCACGAACCACCCGTTGATCGTCAATTACCTCGACCCGAAGTCACCGCGCGGCGACGTGTTCGACTTTGCCGGCGGCACCTGGAAGGGCAGCGCTTCGCTGTCGCTCACGGCCTATGTCGCACGCCTGAAGGACACCTGGCGCACGGGCTACCTGGGCGCCCACTACACGGTGCCGCTCCCGGAGAAGCGTGCGCTGTCCTTCGACCTGCAGGTGTACCGCAGCAAGGACACGGGCCGCGCGCTGGCCGGCCCGGTGGACAACACCACCGCGAGCCTCATGACCAGCTACGCCCACGGCCCCCACCGTGTGGGCCTGGGCTGGCAGAAGGTCGCGGGCGACACGCCGTTCGACTACGTGACGCGCGGCGCCGTCTGGCTCGGCAATGCAGCGCAGCTGTCCGACTTCAATGCGCCGCATGAGCGGTCGTGGCAGCTGCGCTACGAAGTGGATGCCGCGCGTTGGGGCGCGCCCGGGTTGAGCCTGGGCGCGGCCTACATCCGCGGCAGTGGCATCGACGGCAGCCGGGTGCCGCCGCGCGGAGGCTACGCATGGCTGGGCTACGGGCAGGGCGGCCGGCACTGGGAGCGCGACCTCTGGCTGCGCTACACGGTCCAGCAAGGCAGCGCCAAGGGCCTGGCCTTCCTGCTGCGCTACGGCGAGCACCGCAACAACAAGGCGCAGGCCGAGCTCAACACGCGGCAGATCCGCGTCGCGCTGGAGTACCCGATCGGCAACGACTGAGCGGGCGGCGCTGTCAGGGGGGCGTGACGGGCAGCTTCTTCACGAAGGTCGCGACGGGGTCGAGCGGCTGGCCGTCGCGCGTGCGCAGGTCGATCGGCGCTACCGGCTCCCCGTTCTCGCGCTCCAGCAGCACCGAATGCGGCTCGCCGGGCGCGAACAGGTTCGCCTCGCCCCAGTGCCGCAGGCCGACCACCACGGGGAACAGGCCGCGTCCCTTGGCTGTCAGCGCGTACTCCTGGTAGAGCGAGCCGTCCGAGGCCGGCACGAGGTCGAACACGCCTTCCTGCACCAGCCACTTCAGGCGGTCCGCCAGGATGTTCTTGGCCACGCCCAGGCTCTGCTGGAACTCGCCGAAGCGCCGCATGCCGTCGAAGGCGTCGCGCACGATCAGCAGCGACCACTGGTCGCCGACGATCTCGAGCGCGCGCGCCATCGGGCAGGCGTCGAACCTCAGACTTTTTCTCCTGGCCATCGTGTGTTTCCTGTGCGTCCCTGGGATGGCGGGATTAGACCGTAGTGCTCGACTGGTTGTAAATTAAAACCGATGCGACTAGCATCCATATGGTTTTAATTTGAAACCTGAAATGGCCATGACCCTCCCAACCCCCGTTTCCCACGACATCCCTTCCGGCGGCGACGCCGTGCCCGGCCTGCGCGCCAGCCCCGTGCGCGTGGCCGTCGTGCAGTTCGACCCGCAGGTCGGCGTCGAGAACCTCGCGCGCAACGCCGCGGCCGTGCGCCAACAGCTCGAGGCTGCGGTGGCCGGCGGCGCGCAGCTCATCGTGCTGCCCGAGCTGGCGACCACCGGCTACTGCTTCAGCGGCCGCGCCGAGGCCTTCGCGCATGCCGAGCCCGTGCCGCACGGCCCGACGGTGCAGGGCTGGGTCGCGTTCGCGGCGCAGCACGGCGTGTACCTCGTCGGCTGCCTGGCCGAGCAGGACGGCATGCAGCTGTTCGACACCGCCGTGCTCGTCGGCCCCGAGGGCTACATCGGCCGCTACCGCAAGACCCACCTGTGGAGCAACGAGAAGCTGTGGTTCACGCCGGGCAACGAGGGCTACCCGGTGTTCGAGACGAAGATCGGCCGCATCGGCCTGCTCGTGTGCTGGGACATCTGGTTTCCCGAGGCGCCGCGCATCGTGGCGCAGCAGGGCGCCGACATCATCTGCGTGCCCACGGGCTGGGTCTGGACGCCGCCGCCGCTGTACGACGCCAGCGGCGTGTGCATGGCGGCCTACCTGACGATGACGGCCGCGCACGCCAACAACGTCTTCATCGCCACCGCCGACCGCGTGGGCCAGGAGCGCGGCACGGGCTTCATGGGCAACTCGCTGATCGCGGGCACCAACGGCTGGCCGATGGGGCGCATCGCCGGGCCCGAGGAAGAGACCATCCTCTACGCCGACGTCGACCTGGGCGCCGCGCGCTCCGCGCCGATCTGGACGCCGCTCAACGACCTGCACCGCGACCGGCGAACCGATCTGTACGACGCGATGCTGGGCTACCGCGGGGCGGCACCGCTGCCGCGCTGAGGCGCGCAAAGCGCACGATCATCCACGGCCCGAGCAGCGCCCCGAGCCCGACCGAGCTCCAGGCTGCGACCCACGCGTAGGTGCTGCCGAAGCCGAACCGCGCCTGCCCCCAGTCGAGCGCCAGCCCGAACACCCACGGGCTGAGCGCGCCCGCGCCGAAGCCCATCACCGAGCGCACCGAGAAGGCCACGCCGAGCCGGTGCGGCGCCACCACGTCGGCCAGCGCGGTCGAGTAGACCGACGAATCGGCGATGGCGAGCAGGTTGTACAGCGCCGCCATCGCGGCCAGCGCCCACAGCGGCCAGGTCCACATCCAGCCGAAGCTGAACGACAGGGCCAGGCTCGCGAGGGTGGCGATCATCATCACGCGCGCGCGGCCCAGCCGGTCCGACGCGGCGCCGCCCACCACGCTGCCGAACACGCTCACGAGGTGCGCGAACGCCGCCAGCGCGATGCCCGCGGCCGGCCACGCGCTCGCGCCGCCGCGGGACGAGGCCATGAGGTAGGCGGGCAGCCAGGCCCACAGCGCCATCAGCTCCCAGCAGTGGAAGGCGTAGGCCCAGTTGCCGGCCATTGCGGGCCGGTCGCGCACGGTCGCGTTCAGCGCCTGCAGCACGCCTTCGCGCGGCGCACCGGCGACCCGGGGCGCAGGCGGTGCCATGCGCCGCAGCGCGAGCTGGGCCAGCAGCACGCCCGCCACCGTGCAGCCTGCGGCCACCAGCAGCCCGGTGCGCCAGTGCGCCACCACGCTGAAGCCCGCCACGACGGCGAGCGACAGCGCATAGCCCATCGACGCCGCGCCGAGGAACAGCCCCATCGCGCGCCCGCGCACCGCAGGCCCGGCGTTGAGCGACAGCAGCTGCAGCCCCGGCGTGTACGAGGCGCCCGCGCACAGCCCCGCCAGGCCGTACAGCAGCAGCGCCGAGCGGTGGTCGTGCGCGAAGAGGGCAAAGGCCAGCGAGGCGGCCGCGCCGATCACGCCGCCGACCGCGAAGATGCGGTGCGGGCCGAAGCGGTCGGCCAGCAGGCCCACGGCGAACAGCGAGCTCATGTAGCCCACATGCCAGGCGCTCTGGATCGAGCCGGCTTGCGCGGCCGTCATCTGCCAGTCGTCGCGCATGAAGGGCAGCACGCCCGAGTAGGCCGTGACGATCATCCCCTGCAGCAGCCGGCTCGCGCACAGCAGCGCCAGCCATCCGCGCTGCGGCGCCGCCGGGGTGGGGTCAGCGCAGTGCACGCTGCATCAGCACGGTGTCGACCCACCGGCCGAACTTGAAGCCGACATTGCGCAGCACGCCGACCGTCTCGAAGCCCAGGCGCGCATGCAGCCGCTGCGAGCCCGCGTTGCCGCTGTGGCCGATGCACGCGACCATCTGCGTGAAACCGGCCTCGGTGCAGCGGTGGATCACCGCCTGCAGCAGCGCCGTGCCGATGCCGTGGCCATGCATGTCGGGTGCGACGTAGATCGAGTCTTCCACCGTGTGCCGGTAGGCCGAGCGGGTGCGGTAAGGGCCGGCGTAGGCATAGCCGGCCACCTCGCCATCCTTCAACGCCACGAGGTAGGGCAGGCCGCGTTCCTGCACGTCGATGCGGCGCGCCTGCATCTGCGCGAGGGTGGGCACTTCTTCTTCGAACGAGCACAGGTCGTGCCGCACGTAGTGGCTGTAGATGGCCTGCACGCGGGCCATGTGGTGGGGCTCGGCATCGGCGATGTCGAGCGTGACGAGAGCGAGGGTGGGGGAGGACATGGCCCGATCTTGACGAGGCAAGATCGATAAGTGAAGCTTGGCCAACCTATGCAGCGCATAAGGAATACTTTGGAAAAGAACCTCAACCTCGACCAGCTCGCCACCTTCGCCCTGGTGATCGACACCGGCAGCTTCTCCGCCGCGGCCGACCGGCTCGGCCTGTCGCAGCCCGCCGTGAGCCTGCAGGTGCGCCAGCTCGAACGACGGCTGGCCGTGCGGCTCATCGAGCGCGTCGGCAAGCGCGCGCGGGCGACGCCGGCCGGTGCGGAGTTGTTGCGCCACGTGCCGCAGATCGAGGCCGCGATCGAGAACGCCGTCGACGCGCTGGCCGACCACGCGCGCGGCGTCACGGGCCGCGTGCGGCTGGGCACCGGCGCCACGGCGTGCCTGTACTTCCTGCCCGCGGTGCTGCGCCAGTTGCGCGAGGAATTCCCCGCGCTCAGCGTGGTGGTGAGCACCGGCAACACCGACGAGCACGTGCGCAAGGTGGAAGACAACAGCATCGACCTCGCGCTGGTCACGCTGCCCGCGGCCGGGCGTTCGCTGAGCGTGATCCCCGTGTGCGACGACGAGTTCGTCGCCATCGGCCGCGCCGACCTCGCGCCGCTCAAGGCCCGCGTCACGCCGGCCGACCTGGCGACGCTGCCGCTGGTGCTGTTCGAGCCTGCGGCCAACACGCGCAAGCTGGTCGATCGCTGGTTTGCCGCCGAAGGCCTGCAGCCGCAGCCCGTGATGGAGCTGGGCAGCGTCGAGGCGATGAAGGAGATGGCGGCCGCGGGGCTGGGCTACGGCCTGGTGCCCGGCATGTCGATGGCGGGGCGCGGTGCCCATCCGGCGCTGAAGGCCAGCCGCCTGGCCCCGCGCATGCACCGCACGCTGGCGGTGGTGATCCGTCGCGACAAGCCGCTCAACAAGGCGCTGCGCACGGTGCTCGAGGCGATCGTGGCGGCCGGCAAGAAGCCCGGCCGCCGTTGAAGGTACTTACTCCGGAATCGCCGCCAGCGGCGCCGCGCCGCCGCGTGCGCGGCCCAGCGTGCCGACGATGAGCGCGGCGATCAGCACCAGCACGCCGCTGAGCACCATCGTGGGCGAGATGCCGCGGCTGTCGACCATCAGGCCGCCGATCAGCGCGCCCGAGGCGATCGCCACCTGGAAGCCCGTCACCAGCAGGGCCTGGCCGGCTTCCTGTGCGTCGGGCACGGCTTCCATCATCCAGCCGGTGAGCGCCACCGGAATCAGGCCGAAGGCCACGCCCCAGATCACCACCACCACCGCGCCGGCCACCATGCCGGTGCCGATCAGCGTCGACAGCAGCAAGGCCGTCGCGAGCATCAGCGCCGCCAGCAAGGTGGTGCCGCGCACGCTGCGCGCCACCAGGCTGCCGCCGAGGAAGGTGCCGATGAAGCCCACCGCGCCGTAGACCAGCAGCAGCGTCGAGACCGCGTTGGCCTGCAGGCCGAACACCTGCTGCAGCAGCGGCTTCAGGTAGGTGTAGGCCGCGAAGTGGCCGGCGATGAAGAACAGCACCGCGAGCAGGCCGACCTGCGCCATGCGGCGCGTGAGCGGCGTGAGCAGGTCGCGCGCACCGATGGCGCGTTGCGGCGGAATCGCGGGCAGCAGCCACAGCTGCACCAGCAGCACCGCCGCAGCCAGCGCGCCGGTCACGGCGAACGAGGCGCGCCAGCCGAACATCGTGCCCAGCCACGAGCCCGCGGGCACGCCGAGCACCGTGGCGGCCGACACGCCGGCCAGCACCAGCGACATGGCGCGCGCCTTCGAGGCGTCGGGCACGAGCTGCGTGGCGGCGGCGGGCGCGAAGGTCCAGAAGCCGCCCACGGCCAGGCCGAGCATCAGGCGCGCGACCAGCATGGTCGTGAAGTTGGGCGCGAACGCGGCCAGCAGGTTCGAGGCGATCAAGAGCAGTGTGAGCGCGATCAGCACCGTGCGCCGGTCGAGCCGGCCCGACGCGACGATCAGCGCCGGCCCGGCGAAGGCGGCGAGCACGCCGGGCATGGTGATCATCAGGCCGGCCGTGCCGTCCGACACGTTCAGGCCGCGCGCGATGTCGGTGAGCAGGCCGATGGGCATGAACTCGGTCGACACCATCGCGAAGGTGCCGACGGCAATGGAGCCGACCGCGAGCCAAGCGGAGCGGGTAGGGGCGGCCACGGCGTCGCGCGCGGGCGCCGCCAGGTCGTCGATGCAGGGGTTGCTGCCGGAAGAATTCATCATGGAGATGCAGTCCTTGAACGCATCGGCGATGAAGACGCCAATGCCGGTGAGGGGGCATTGGAGTGTGCGAGCCGGCCGCCTTGCGACCAAGGGGCGGTGGAGCAGTAGACAGTTTCCCTGCGGCGAACAATCGACCCCTTTGCTGTCTGCAGCCGCCCGGGGATGCGGCAATGGCGCCTTTCGCCATCACCGTCTTTTTGAGTTGCCGAGATTAAGTGTGGGCAGGGCGCAACTGCAGCGCCTGTCCATCGGCCACGAACGATTCGTCGACCAGCACGCGGAAGGCCGTGCCCTGCACGAACTTCGGCTGCGCAACGGCCGGCGAGAGAAACTCGATGTCGAGCGCGACCGGCGTGCCGCGCGCGAGCGATGTGCCCTGCGGCACGCGCCAGCGCGCCGAGAAGCCTTCGGTGTCGAGCACCAGCGCGCCCCGGTACTCGCCGGGGCCCAGCGGCACGTCCTGCGCCGGCACCGAGGGGCGGCGGAAGGTGAGTTCCACGGCCAGGTGCGGCGTGAACTCGGGCAGCGCGTCGAAGCCCGCGGGCGGGGCCTGCTTGGGCGTGCGGCGCGGCAGCTTGCCGATGAGCCACCCGATCACGTTGCCGATGATCGGCACCCACAGCACCATCAGCAGCGTGGCGATGTCGCGCGTGGTGGTGCCGGGCGCCGCGTAGTGCCGCACGACGCCGCCGCCCACGGCCACGCACAGGAGGATCAGGACGATGACGCGTCGACGGAACTGGATTTTGGTCATGAATGCGCGGGGTGAAAGCGGGTCCGGACCATAACCTACGCCGTCATCTGCCCCTTGCCTGCCGCTTGAGCGACCCGCAGCACCGCATCCGCCGGCAGCGCCTGCCAGTCGATCCATTCGCCCACCGCCACGTGGTGCGTCGGCGCGGCGGCGCCTTCGACGGTGCCCCACTGCAGTGTGAGTCGGCGCTGGCCGAGCCGCAGCGCGAGCTCGAAGCCTGGCCAGTGCGCGGGCACATGTGGCGTCATCGACAACTGCCTGCCCTTCACAGTCAGGCCCAGCAAGGTCTCGACGGCCGCACGGTGCAACCACGCGGCCGAGCCGGTGTACCAGCTCCAGCCGCCCCGGCCCACATACGGCGCAGCGCCGTAGACGTCGCCTGCCATCACATAGGGCTCCAGCTCGTAGACCGGGCCGCGCGCGGGGTGCTGCGAACGGTGGGCCGGGCTCAGGCCCTCGAAGCTCTGCCAGGCCGCTTCATGGTCGCCCTGCAGCGCCTGTGCCATCAGCGCCCACACGGCGCCGTGCGAGTACTGGCCGCCGTTCTCGCGCACGCCCGGCGGGTAGGCCTGGATGTAGCCCGGGTTGGGGGTCGACTGGGAAAACGGCGGTGCCAGCAGCCGCAGCAGGCCGGCCGGTTCGTCGTGCAGGTGCTTGCCGATGGCGGCCATGGCCGGGCCGGTGTGGGCCGCGTCCGAGGCGCCCGAGAGCACCGACCAGGCCTGTGCGATCAGGTCGATGCGGCACTCGCCGTTGATCGACGAGCCCAGCGGCGCGCCGTTGTCGAAGAAGGCGCGGCGGAACCAGGCGCCGTCCCAGCCGGCGTCGTGCAGCGCGGCGATCCAGCCCGTGCGCGCTTCGGTCCAGCGCGCGGCGCGCTCGTGTTCGCCGCGCGCTTGCGCGAGGGGCGCGAAGCGCTCGACCACGCTGCACAGGAACCACGCGAGCCACACCGATTCGCCGCGGCCCTCGTGGCCGACGCGGTTCATGCCGTCGTTCCAGTCGCCGGTGCCCATCAGCGGCAGGCCGTGCACGCCGGTCTTCAGGCTGCGGTCGATGGCGCGCGCGCCATGGTCGAACACGGTGGCCATGCGGCCGCTGTTCTGCGGCGCGTAGTAGGCGTCTTCGGCGCCCTCGGGAATGCCGGGGCCTTCGATGAAGCCGACCATTTCGTCGAGCAGCGACGCATCGCCCGTCACCTCGACGTAGTGCGCCGACGCGTACGGCAGCCACAGCAGGTCGTCGGAGAAATGCGTGCGCACGCCGGCGCCGCCGGGCATGTGCCACCAGTGCTGCACGTCGCCTTCGGGGAACTGGCGCGCCGCGTTCACGAGGATCTGCGCGCGCAGGCGCGGCGGGTCGGTGAGCGCGAAGGCCATCGCGTCCTGCAGCTGGTCGCGAAAGCCGAAGGCGCCGCCGGCCTGGTAGAAGCCGGCCTTCGACCAGAGCCGGCAGGCCAGCGTCTGGTACACGAGCCAGCGGTTGACCAGCGCATCGAACAGCGGATCGGGCGTGCGCACCTGCAGGCGGCCCAGCAAGTCGTCCCAGAAGCCGCGCACCTGCGCCAGCGCCTCGGGCACGTCGCGCTGCCGCCAGCGGCGCGCAAGCTCGAGCGCCGCGTCGGCATTGCCCGCGTGGCCCAGCACGAAGCTGAAGCTTGCGGTCTCGCCCGCCGCCACGACGAACTCACCGCCGAGGGCCGCGCAGGCATCGAGCCCGCTGCCGGCGCGCCGCGCCAGCGTGTCGGGCACTTCGACGATGCCGCGGCCGGCGAAGAACTCGCTGCGGTCGCAGGTCCATTGCGTGGCCCCGGTCGTCGCGCCTTGCAGGCCGGCGAGCAGCAGGAAGGCCGCGCTGCCGCCGAAGCCCGCGCTCGATTCGCGTTGCTGGCCGAACACGGCCGGCTGGTCTTCGGGCTTCCAGCAATGCACGGTGCGCCGTTCGCCGCGCGCGGCGCCCAGTTGCCACTCGACCATCGCGAGCGCACGCAAGCGGCGCTGGCCGGCGCCTTCGTTGCGCACGCGCACGTGCACCAGCTTGACGGCCTCGTCGCGGTCCGCGAAGAAGGTGGTTTCGAGTGCGAGGTCGCCCTGGCGGCACTCGAAGACGGTGTAGCCCTGGCCGTGTCGCACGCGGTGGCGGGTGGCGCCGTCGCCACCGCCAGCGGGCGTGAGCGGCAGCATCTCGCGCGTCGCCACGTCCTGCAGCAGGTAGTGCTCGAAGGCCGGGTCCTGCACCGGGTCGTTGGACCACGGCGTGACCTGGTGCATGCGGCTGTTGCCGGCCCAGGTGTAGCCGGTACCCCATTCGGACACCTGGAAGCCGAAGGTGGCGTTGGCGATCACGTTGATCCACGGGCGCGGCGTGCGGCGGTCGGGACCGACCTCGAAGCGGAACTCGCCGCTCTCGGCGTCGAAGTCGCCGGTGGCTGCGGTGACATTCGACGAGGTGGCCTGCCGCGTCAGCAGCGGCGTGCGGTGCTGCACCGGCGCGCTGCTGTCGTCGGCGATCGTCGGGCTGCGTGCCTCATGCAACGCCGCCACCTGCACTTCGAGCGCGCGGCCGTCGGCCGTGAACACCATGCGCGCCAGGCTGGAGAGCGCGGCCTTTTCCGACGGCACCACGTCCTGGTCGCGCAAGAGGTAGAAGCCGGCGGTGTCGTTGCGCGGAAAGCTGTTCTGCGTCTGCTGTGCGACGCGCGTGCGCAGCATCTCGATCTCGCGCTGCAGCGGCATGAGGTACGAGTTCGGTTCGCTGTTGAGCACCACGAGGTCGCAGGCCACGCCGCCGAAGCCCCACCACGGCTGCGCGCGCAGCAGCGTGTTGATCAGGCCCATGCCGTTCATCGAGTGGATGTAGACCAGCACGATGGGCTTGTCGCCCGAGATGCCGAAGCGCCAGATCTGGCGCAGGTCGATCAGCCCGCGGTCGCGCATCACGCGCGGCGTGGTGTAGGTGAGGATGGTCGTCAGGTCCTGCAGCGCCAGGTTCTGCGCGGGCGCGATGCTCAGGTCGCGCAGCCGCACTTGCGCCAGCGTGGCCGCCATGCGGGTGGCGCGCTCCACGTGCATGGGCTGCAGGTAGCGGTCGATGCAGGGCATCAGCGCCTCGATGCTCTCGTCGGCGGCGGTGGCGAAGCTCAGGCGCGCGGTGGTGCCCGGCGCGATCGACAGGCGCACGCGCAGGCAGGCGATGGGGTCCAGGCCGTTCACCTGCTTGCCCTGGGCCGTGAGCGGCTGCGGGTCGAGCGCAGGGTCGGCCAGCGTGCGGTTGCGGCCGATGAAGGCACGCCGGTCGGTCATGCAGTCGATCGACAGCACGTGGGCATCGACCGAGGCCACGAAGTGCACCGCGGCCACCACCGCATCGCCATGCAGGCGCGGCTTGCGCGACAGCAGCAGCGCGCGCCACGTGGGCTCCCAGCGCGATTCGACGAACAGGTTGGCAAAGGCCGGATGCGCCTCGTCGGCCTTGGGGTTCGACAGCACCGGCTCGAAGTACGAGATGAGTTCGAGCGTGCGCGTTTCGTCGCCCGAGTTGTGCAGCGTGATGTTGCGCAGCTCGGTGTCGTCCTCGGGGCTGATCAGCACCGTGGTGCGCACCTGCAGCCCGGGGCCGGTCGCATCGAACTGCACCTGGTCGGCCAGGAAGCGGGTGCGGTAGTGCCAGTCGGCGCCGGGCGCGGGCAGGGCGGTGAGCGAGGTGAGCTCGGCTTGCCCTCCATCTCTTTCGATATCGCGCACGTAGAAGAAAGTGCCGTAGCTGTCGCGCAGCGGATCGTCGCGCCAGCGCGTCACGTTGAACGCGCGCCAGCGGCTCACGCCCGCGCCGTTGGCCCGCAGCGCCACCGTGTAGCGGCCGTTCGACAGCAGGTGCGTGGGCTGGAAGCCCGGCCCCGTCGGATCGACCACGCGCGGCTGGAACAGCGGCGCCAGCTCGGCCTGGCTGGGCTCGGGCGGCGTGCGCGGGTCGGCGCTGCCGATGATCTGGCGCGGCGTGCGCTCGTGCAGCAGCGACTCGTGCGCCTGCACCAGCGCGGCGCTGCCGAACCAGCGGCGCGGCGCGTCGTCGCGCAGCACGTTGCACAGCGCCACCAGCGACATGCCCTGGTGGTGCGCCATGAAGTTGCGCACCACGGTGAAGTCCTGGCCCTCGGCCTGGCGCGAGGTGGTGAAGTCGATCGCGTCGTGAAAACCGAACTCGCCGCGCGCGCCGAGCGATTCGAGCAGCGCGAGGTTGCGCACCGCCGCTTCGGGCGCGAACGGCGCGGCCATGAGGCTGGCGTAGGGCGCCACCACGCGGTCGGTCGGCGGCGTGCGCCGCAGCGCCAGGCGCGGCACGCCGAAGGGCGAGTACTGGTACGCCAGCGAATGGTCTTGCGCGAAGTAGGCCGACTCGGACACGCCCCACGGCATGTTCTGCGCACGGCCGAAGGCCTGCTGCTCGGCGATGGCCGCGGCATTGGCCACCTGCAGCAGGCCGTCGGTGGGCTCGGTCATTACGAGCGCCGGCATGAGGTACTCGAACATCGAGCCCGACCATGATTTCAGGCTGGGCTGGAAGCCCACCAGAAGGAACGGCCGACCCAGTGCCATCCAGTGGCGGCGCGGCACGTCGCCCTTCGCAATCGCCAGGAAGCTCAGCAGGCGCGACTCGGAGGCCAGCAGGTCGTAGTAGCTCGCGTCGAGCACGTTCTCTTCGACGCGCAGGCCGATGTGGAACAGGTGGCGCTTGGCGTCGTAGAGGCCGCTGAAATCCATGCCGTCGTGCAGCGCGGCGCAGCGTCGGGCCAGTGCTTCCAGTGCGGGTGCTTCATGGGGCTGGCAGCTTGCGTCCGCTGCGAAGGCGCGGCAGGCCTGCGCCACGGCCACGAGGTGGCCCGCGAAGTTGCCGCTGTCCACGCTGGACACATAGTCCGGCGGCAGCGGCTTGAGCGTCTGCGTGTCGTACCAGTTGAACAGGTGGCCGTTGTGCTTGTGCATGCGGTCGACGGTGTCGAGCGTGGCCGTGAGGCGCGCCAGCAGGGCTTGTGTGTCGATCCAGCCGAACTCGCGCGCGCAGCAGGTGGCCAGCAGGTACATGCCGATGTTGGTCGGCGAGGTGCGGTGCGCGAGGGTCGGCTGCGGTTCGAGCTGCAGGTTGTCGGGCGGCAGGTGGTGGTCGTCCGGGCCGACCACGTGCTCGAAGAAGCGCCAGGTGTCGTGCGCCAGCGTCTCGAGGTAGCTGCGTTGCGCGGGCGCGAGCGGGTCCTCGGCTTGCGTATCGACGCGGCTGCCCCACCAGGCCGCGAGGGGCGCCAGCGACCACAGCACGAAGAGCAGGGGACCGAGCACCGGCCAGGCGCTCCAGTTGGCGAGCACGGCCAGCACCAGGCACACCGCGCTGCTGAGGGCCGCGCTGCGCACGAAGGGCTTCAGGCGCTGGCTCGATTGCGCCTGCGCCTGGTCGGCCGTCGTCCACTGCAGCAGGTGCCTGCGGCTCACGACCAGCCGCCAGGTGGCGAGGAAGGCCGCGTCGAGCAGCAGGCGCGTCTGCGCCGCCAGCTGCACGAACTGCCAGGCCGCACCGGCCAGGGCGCGCAGCAGCTCGACCGCGCCCGCGTCGAAGAAGTGGCGCAGCTCGATGGCGCGGCGTGTCGGCACCAGGCCGGCCAGCGCGCCCAGCAGCGGGCCCAGCGTGAGCGCCGCACCGACGGCGGCCAGCGCCCAGCCCAGCGGCATGGCCTGCGTGAAGATCACCAGCACCAGCAGCGCGAAAGACGCCGGCACCACCAGCGAGCGGCGCAGGTTGTCGCTCATCTTCCACAGGCCCAGCGCGTCGATGCCGAAACGGCGCGCGCGCCACATCAACGGCAGCAGCTGCCAGTCGCCGCGCACCCAGCGGTGCACACGCGAGGCGGCCACGCCGGCATGGTGCGGATGGTCTTCGACCAGCACCACGTCGCTGACCATCGCGCAGCGCGCGACGCTGCCTTCGAGCAGGTCGTGGCTCAGCACGGCGCTGTCGGGCAGGCGGTCGTTCAGCGTGGCGTGCACCGCGCGCACGTTGAGCAAGCCCTTGCCGGTGAAGGAGCCGCTGCCGAACACGTCCTGGTAGATGTCGGACGCGCCGCTGCCGTACGGGTCGAGCCCGCACTGCCCGGCGAACACCCAGTGGAAGAACGAGCGCTCGCTGCGCATCGGGAACGGCGTGACGATGCGCGGCTGCAGGATGCCGAAGCCCGCGACCACGCGCCGGCTCGGCATGTCGATCTCGGGCGCGTTCAGCGGATGCGCGGCAATGGACACGAGGTCGCGCAGCGCGCCGGGCGGCAGGCCCGTGTCGCTGTCGAGCGTCAGCACATAGGGCGTGCGGCCGGGCGCGAGCTGCTGGCCCGGTGCGAGCGGCAGAAAGCCGCTGGCGTCGCCGCTGGCCAGCAGGCGCATCAGCATTTCGAGCTTGCCGCGCTTGCGCTCCCAGCCCATCCAGCGCTGCTCGGTCTCGCTCCAGCTGCGCGGGCGGTGCAGCAGCAGGAAGCGCGGCGCCGTGCCTTCGGCCGGCGGGTACTTGGCGTTGAGCGCGGCGATGCGTTGCTGGGCGTCATCGAGCAAGGGCGCGTCGTCGGGCATCGATGCTTGCGAAGCGTCGGCCCAGTCGGTCAGCAGTGCGAACTGCGCGTGGGGCTCGCGGTTGGCGAGCCAGTGCAGTTCGAGCCGGTGCGCGAGTTTGGCGTTGTTCGCGGTCGAACCCAGCATCGTGGGCATGACGACGAGCGCGCGGTGCCGTTCGGGAATGCCGTTCGCGAAATCGAGGCGTGGCAGGGCCTGCACGCGCACCGACTCCGCCATGATGCGTTGCGCCAGCGCAATCAGCGCCTCGGACAGCGGCCACGCGAGCAGCAGCAACGCCGCGACCGCGGTCCAGTCGCCGCGATGCGGCAGGCCGTGCAGCACGGCGGCCAGCAGCAGCGCGGTGCCGAGGGCGACGGACCCCACGTAGACGGGCAGGCGCCAGCCGCGATGGCTGCGCGCGGGGCGTGTGTGTGCGGTGCGTGCGGCCTGGTCCGGCGCTGCGTTCGCCTGCAGCGATGCAATCAGCGCGGGCCGGCCCTGGCCGAAGAGGTAGTAGCCGGCGGTGCCGTCGGCGCGGTCGGTCTCTGCGCCGGCTTCGTCGGCCGGCGCGCTGGATGCCAGCGTGACCACGGCCTGCGCCACTTCGCGCTCGGGCCGTTCGGTGCTGCGCGCCACCTGCTCCATCGCATGCGTGATCTGCTGGCGCGTGAGTTCGCTCTCGTTCGCAAAGCTCGGCAGTTCGCGCAGCACGCGCAGCGAGCGGCTCACCGGCTCGATGAGGTCGCTCCACTCGACCTGGCCGATCATGCGCAAGGTCGTGATGATGTTGCCGACCGTGAGGTTGGCCGCGGCCTGCGCGTTCTGCGCGTCGCCGATCAGCGCCGGGCCGTTGGGGCAGTGCTGTTCGGTCCAGCGCACCAGCGCGGGCATGTCGTCGCCGTGCTCGACGGGCAGGCGCTGCCACAGCTGCGTGAGGTAGCTGTCCTGCAGGCCGTGGCTTTGCAGCGCGCGGTAGAGCACATCGAGGTCCTGCACCGAGAGATGCGGCGCCGCGTCCCAGGCCGCATGCGCGATCTCGCGCGCGACCTTGTTCTCGGCGATGCGCTCGGCCACGCGGCGCAGGTTTTCGAGCAGCACCACGCGCAGGGTGGTGGGCAGCGCCCACAGCTCGCCGAGCATGAGCTCGTCGATGTCCTGGTAGGCGTTGAGGAAGGCCGTGAACAGCGTCTTGTTGAGCACGCTGTCGGTGTGCGCCACATAGGCCCACGCAATGCCGTACACGCGCGGCAGTCCCGCCAGCGGCGGCGTGACGAGCTTGGGCAGGCGCGCGTAGTAGCTGCGCGGCACGCCGTCATGGATCTGCTGGAGCTGCGCCTCGACGAGGTGGAAGTTGTCGAGCAGCCATTCGGCCGCCGGCGACACATAGCGCCCGCTCAGCGAGATCAGCGCGATGTAGTCGAAGGCGGCGCGCAGCGACTCGAGGTTCTCATCGACACGCGGAAAGAAGGGCGCGCCTTCGCGCGCGCGGTGGTGTTCGTCTTCCACCACCTGGGCACGGGCCAGGCTGTGGCCGTGCTGTTCGAAACGTTGGGCGCCGAAGAGTTCGGCGCGGATCGGGAGGGCTACCGGGTCGTGCGGACCGAGCAGAAGGGTCCGGGCGTAGTGACTGAGCCCTTGGAGGCGGTCGACGACGGCAGCGGCGCTCAAGTGACCGCGAACAGGCCGATGCCCAACACCACGGCCACGCAGGCCATCGTGACAATGCGACCCGCAGCGAGCGCGCGCACACGTTGCATGTGGCTTCGCAGCGAGAACCATCGCCCGTGGGCACGTGCACAGTGGTGCATGTGGGAAGCCAGGGCTTCGAAATCGCTGCCGACGAAATCGATCTGAGAATGGGAAAGGGACTGCGGGACGGACATTGCAACGGGCTCCTGTGAAACGACTTCGAGCTGCCGCGCGATTGCGAGAACTGTGAACGTGTCCCGACCGTACCCTTTTAAATGACCTTACAGGTACCTCATTGCCGACAGCGCACGTAGGAAAGGGCGCACAAGGCGCCCTTTGTCCATGGAGGCCGTGTGCAGGTCAGCCCGTGTTGCGCAGCCCCGCCGCCACCCCGTTGATCGAGATGTGGATGCCGCGCTGCAGCCGCTCGCCGCCGTCGCCCGCGCGATAACGCCGCATCAGCTCGACCTGCAGGTGGTGCAGCGGGTCGATGTACGGGAAGCGGTGGCGCACCGAGCGCTGCATCTCGGCATTGCCCTCGAGCCGCTGCTTGGCGCCCGTGATGAGCGTGAGCGCGTCCGAGGTGCGTTGCCATTCGGCCTCGATCATCGAGAACACCTTCTGGCGCAGCTTGCGGTCGGTGACCAGCTCGGCATAGCGCGAGGCCAGCGCGAGGTCGCTCTTGGCCAGCACCATGTCCATGTTCGACAGCAGCGTGCGAAAGAACGGCCACTGCGCGTACATGCGCTGCAGCAGCGCCTGGCGCTCCTTCTTGCCCGCGGCGGTGCCGGCGGCGGCCAGGAACTGCTCCACGCCCGAGCCGAAGCCGAACCAGCCCGGCAGCGTGAGACGGCACTGGCCCCAGCTGAAGCTCCATGGCACGGCGCGCAGGTCGTCGATCTTGTGGCTCGGGTTGCGCGAGGCGGGGCGCGAGCCGATGTTGAGCTCGGCGATCTCGCGGATCGGCGTGGAGCCGAAGAAGTAGTCGCCGAAGCCCGGGGTCTCGTACACGAGCTTGCGGTACGCGGCCATGCTCGCGGTCGAGAGTTCGCCCGCGGCCGAGAGGAAGTTCGCCGGCGCCGACTTGCCCTGCGGCAGCAGCGTGGCCTCGAGCGTGGCGGCCACCAGCGTCTCGAGGTTGCGTCGGCCGATCTCGCGGTTGGCGTACTTCGAGCCGATCACTTCGCCCTGCTCGGTCAGGCGGATCTGGCCGCGCACCGTGCCGGGCGGCTGCGCCAGGATGGCCTGGTAGCTCGGGCCGCCGCCGCGGCCCACCGTGCCGCCGCGGCCGTGGAACATGCGCAGGCGGATCGGGTTCTTTTTCTTCTTGTTCAGCTCGTCGAACAGCGACACCAGCGCGATGCCCGCGCGGTACAGCTCCCAGTTGCTGGTGAAGATGCCGCCGTCCTTGTTGCTGTCGGAGTAGCCCAGCATCACGTCCTGCTCGGCGCCCGAGCGTTCGATGAGCGCCTGGATGCTCGGCAGCGCGTAGAAGGCGCGCACGATGGGCGCGGCGTTGCGTAGGTCTTCGATGGTTTCGAACAGCGGCACCACGATCAGGTCGCAGGTCGCGTTGCTGTCCATCGCGCCGCGCAGCAGGCCCACTTCCTTTTGCAGCAGCAGTGCTTCGAGCAGGTCGCTCACCGTTTCGGTGTGGCTGATGATGTAGTGGCGGATGGCCGCCGCGCCGTAGCGCGCACGCGCGGTGCGCGCGGCCGCGAAGATGGCCAGCTCGCTCCTGGCGAGCGGCGAGTAGTCGGCGTCGGGCACGCGCAGCGGACGCGCGTCGTCGAGCAGCTTGAGCAGCAGCGTTTGCTTGGCCTCTTCGGCCAGCGACGCATACGACGGTTCGATGCGCGCGGTGGCCAGCAGCTCGGCGATCACGGCCTCGTGCTTGTCGGAGCTCTGGCGCAGGTCGACCGTGGCCAGGTGGAAGCCGAACACCTCCACCGCGCGGATCAGCGGGCGCAGGCGCGGCGCGGCGAGCACGGTGCCGTGCTTCTCGACCAGCGACTCTTCGATGGTGCGCAGCTCGGCCAGGAATTCTTCGGCGTTCGCATACGGGTTCTGCGGCGCGACCGCATGGCGCGCGGCCTCGCCGCCGCTGAGTTCGCGCAGCGTGGCCGCCAGGCGCGCGTACACGCCGGTGAGGGCGCGGCGGTAGGGCTCGTCCTTGCGGTGCTCATTGGTGTCGGGCGAGCGCTCGGCCAGTGCCTGCATCTCGACCGACACGTCGACCAGCGTGGCCGACAGCGACAGCTCGCCGCCCAGGTAGTGCACCTCGGTGAGGTAATGGCGCAGCGCGAGTTCCGACTGACGGCTCAGCGCGTACTCGAGCGTTTCGGCCGTGACGTTGGGGTTGCCGTCGCGGTCGCCGCCGATCCACTGGCCCATGCGCAGGAAGGGCGCGACCGAGGGCGTCTGCCCGCCTTGCACCAGGGCCTTCTCGAGGTCGGCGTACACGCGCGGGATTTCGCGCAGGAAGGTGGCTTCGTAGTAGCTCAGCGCGTTCTCGATCTCGTCGGCCACCGTGAGCTTGGAGAAGCGCAGGATGCGCGTCTGCCAGATCTGCGTGACGCGGATGCGCACCTGGGTTTCGTTGTCGGCCAGCTCGATGGGCGAGAGCGCGTCCTTGCCGCCCGCATAGGCGTTCTGGCGCAGCTTGATCTCGTCGCGCGTGGTCAGCAGCAGGGCGATGGCGCGCTCGGCGTCGAGGATGCTCTTGCGCTGCACTTCGGTCGGGTGCGCCGTGAGCACGGGCGAGACGTAGCTGTGGGCCAGCGAGGCGACGATCTCGTCGGGCTTGATGCCGGCCTTGCGGATGCGGGCCAGGGCGGTCTGCAGGTCGCCGTCGGCCTGCACGCCCTCGCGCTCGGCCTCGGTGCGGCGGCGGATCTGGTGGCGGTCTTCGGCCAGGTTGGCCAGGTGGCTGAAGTAGGTGAAGGCGCGGATCACGCGCACCGTTTCGGCGGCGCTCAGGCCCTTGAGCAGGTTCTTCAGCGCGCGGTCGGCGGCATGGTCGGCGTCGCGCCGGAACGACACCGACAGGGTGCGGATCTTCTCGACCAGCGCGTAGGTTTCGTCACCCTCCTGCTCCCGGATCACGTCGCCGAGGATTCGGCCCAACAGCCGGATGTCGTCGATCAATGGCTGGTCTTCGGTCTGGCGGCGCTTGGCGGGAGATGCAGGAGTCTTGCTGGCTTTCATTCGATGTTGTTCCTGGGGACTTGAATGGACGCGCCGCCTCCGTTGCTGCGGCGCAACATGCTAGCATTCCAGAGGTCAGAAACCATGTACTTTTTTGGGAGCGATCTTGAGCAACATCGTGATCGCCACGCGCGAAAGCCGGCTGGCCCTGTGGCAGGCCGAACACGTGCAAACGCTTTTGCAAGAACGAGGCCACACGGTCAGCCTGCTGGGCATGACGACCCGTGGTGACCAGATCCTGGACCGCACGCTGAGCAAGGTCGGCGGCAAGGGCCTCTTCGTCAAGGAACTCGAAGCCGCGCTCGAAGACGGGCGCGCCGACATCGCCGTGCATTCGCTCAAGGATGTGCCGATGGAGCTGCCCGAGGGCTTCACGCTGGCCTGCGTGCTGGAGCGCGAGGACCCGCGCGACGCGCTGGTGTCGCCGCGCTACGCCTCGCTCGACGAGCTGCCGCAGGGCGCGGTGGTCGGCACCTCCAGCCTGCGCCGCGTGGTGCTGCTGCGCGCGCAGCGGCCCGACCTGCGCATCGAACCGCTGCGCGGCAACCTCGACACCCGCCTGCGCAAGCTCGACGAAGGCCACTACGACGCCATCGTGCTCGCGGCGGCCGGGCTCAAGCGGCTGGGCCTCGAAGACCGCATCCGCGTCGCCTTCGACCCCGACACCATGCTGCCCGCCGCAGGGCAGGGCGCCCTCGGCATCGAGGTGCGCGCCGACCGCCAGGACCTCATCGACCTGCTGGCGCCGCTCGCCCACAAGGGCGACTGGCTCTCGACCACCGCCGAGCGCGCCGTGAGCCGCGCGATGGGCGGCAGCTGTTCCATGCCGCTCGCGGCCCATGCGCGCCGCCAGCCCGACGGCACGCTGCGCATTGACGCCGCCTGGGGCGACCCGGAAGGCGATGCGCCGCTGGTGCGCGTGCACGCGCAGGCCGAGGCCGGCGACTTCGCGGGGGCCGATGCCCTCGGCCAGCACGCCGCCGGGCTGCTGCGCGACGCCGGTGCCCACTGATCACGGTGGGCGCCGAGCGATGCGCGCGGGGCCTGTCATCGTCACGCGGCCGGCGCACGAAGCGGCGGCGTGGGTTCGTGATTTCCAAGCGGCCGGTCTCGAGGCCGTG
This sequence comes from Variovorax sp. GW460-12-1-14-LB1, assembly GCF_059423605.1. NCBI lineage: Bacteria > Pseudomonadati > Pseudomonadota > Betaproteobacteria > Burkholderiales > Comamonadaceae > Variovorax > Variovorax sp. GW460-12-1-14-LB1. The sequence continues at coordinate 74,701 of NZ_JBWKYF010000006.1, read as the reverse complement.
GCGCTGCCGCTGATCGCCATTGCGCCTGCGCTCGATGTGGAGCCGCTGCGCGCCGCGTGGGCACGGCTCGCGGACTACGCGGCGCTGATGTTCGTGAGCGCCACCGCCGTCGACCACTTCTTCCAGCACCGGGGGAGCTCGGCACTCGCCGGTTGCCGCTTCTGGGCCACCGGCCCCGGCACCGAGCGCGCGCTGCTGCGCGCCGGCGTGCCGCCCGCCGCCATCGACGCGCCGCCACCCGGCGCCACGCGCTTCGACTCCGAGGCGCTGTGGGCGCTGGCCCACGGGCAGGTGTCGCCGGGCGTGCGCGTGCTCATCGTGCGCGGCGGCGACGAGGCCGGCCAGCCGGCCGGGCGCCAATGGCTGGCCCGCGAGATCGATGCCGCCGGCGGCGTGCGCGACACCGTCGTGGCCTACCGGCGCCTCGCGCCCGCGCTCGACGAGGCGCAGCGCCGTATCGCGACCGAAGCCGCAGGCGGACACGGCATCTGGCTCTTCAGCAGCTCGGAAGCCATCGGCAACCTGCAGCGCGCCATGCCGGGCACCTCGTGGCAGGCCGCGCGCGCCATCGCCACCCATGCACGCATCGGCGAAGCCGCACAGGCCGCGGGTTTCGGGGCGTTGCGTGTCTGCACACCCCTGCGGGAAGCGCTGATCGCGTCGATAGAATCCTTCGCATGAGCGCCGCGTCCCCGTCCGACGACCTTTCTCCCCCTTCCGCCGCCCCGGTGCAGGTGCCCGCCACGGTGGCGCCGCACCAGACGCCCGCCGCCCAGGCGGCTGCGGCCACCCTGCTGGCACGCATCGGCATGGGCCTCGTGGCCCTCGTGGCGCTGATCGCGCTGCTGTCGACCATCGCGCTGTGGCAGAAGGTCGGCGGCATGAAGGAACAGCTCGCGCGCCAGAGCGCCGAGGCCACCGCCCAGTCGATGGAAGCGCGCACGCTGGCGCGCCAGGCCAGCGACACGGTGCGCGATGCCGCCGCCCGCGTGGCCCTCATTGAGACCCGCGTGGCCGAAGTCGCGCTGCAGCGCTCACAGCTGGAAGAACTCATTCAAAGCCTCTCGCGTTCGCGCGACGAGAACCTGGTGATCGACATCGAATCCGCCGTGCGCCTCGCGCTGCAGCAGGCACAGGTCACCGGCAGCCTCGAGCCGCTGCTCGCCGCGCTCAAGGCCGGCGACCTGCGCATCGCACGCGCCGCGCAACCGCGGCTGGCGCCCGTGCAGCGCGCCATGCAGCGCGATGCCGACCGCCTGCGCAGCAGCGCCAGCACCGACAGCGCCGAAGCGCTGCAGAAGCTCGACGAACTGGTGCGCAGCGTGGACGACCTGCCCACGCTCAACGCGGTGGCCGTGCGCGGCAACGGCGTCAACGCCTGGCGTCCCGAACCCATTCCCGCTGATGCGCCCTGGTGGCAGCGTGTGCTGCTGACCATCCGCGGCGAGGCCCGCTCGCTGGTGCGCGTGGGCCGCATCGAGAGCCCCGAGGCGGTGCTGCTGGCGCCCGAGCAGTCGTACTTCCTGCGCGAGAACCTCAAGCTCAAGCTGCTCAACGCGCGGCTGTCGCTGTTGTCGCGCCAGATGGACGCCGCGCGCGGCGAACTGGGCCAGGTCACCACATCGCTCAACCGCTATTTCGATCCGGCCTCGCGCCGCACGCAGGCCGCGGCCACGCAGCTGCAGCAACTGCAGCAGCTCGTGCGCAGCACGGAGCCGGTGCGCATCGACGACACGCTGGCCGCGCTGACCACCGCGGCCGCAGGGCGCTGATCCGCTCATGCGCGCTGCAATCTGGCTCCTCGCGCTGTTCGCCGTCGCCGCGGCGGTGGCGCTCTTCGCCGGCAACAACCAGGGCACGATCACCGTGTTCTGGCCGCCGTGGCGGGTCGACCTCTCGCTGAACCTCGTGCTCGTGATCCTGCTGCTGACCTTCGTGCTGCTGCACGTTGCGTTGCGCGCGCTCGCGGCGCTGTTCTCGCTGCCCACGCAGGCGCGCCACTGGCGGCTGCAGCAGAAGGAACGCATGCTGCACTCCGCCTTGCTCGATGCGATGGTGCAGCTGATCGCCGGCCGCTTCTCGCGCGCCCGCAAGGCCGCGCAGGCTGCGCTCACGCAGGAAAAAACACTGGCCGCGCTCGGTGCCGACCTGCCGCAGGCGCAACAGGTGCGGGTGCTGTCGCACCTGCTGGCCGCCGAAAGCGCGCAGGCCCTGCAGGACAAGGCGGCGCGCGATGCCCACCTGCAGCAGGCCCTCAACGAAAGCGCCGACCGCACCGTGCTCGCGAGCCCCGAAACCCGCGAAGGCGTGCAACTGCGCGCCGCACGCTGGGCGCTCGACGACCGCGACCCGACGGCCGCGCTCGCACGGCTCGAAGAACTGCCGCAAGGCGCGCAGCGCCGCACGCTGGCGCTGCGGCTGCGGCTCAAGGCCGCGCGGCAGGACCGTCGCACGGTCGAGGCGCTCGACACCGCGCGCCTGCTGGCCAAGCACCGCGCCTTCTCCGACGCGGCGGCGCAAAGCATCGTGCGCGGCCTCGCGACCGAGCTGCTGACCGGCGCGCACGACCCGGCGCAGCTGCTGCGCGCATGGTCCGAACTCGATTCCGCCGAACGCCAGATGCCCGAGGTGGCCATCCACGCGGCCCAGCGCATGGTCGCGCTGCGTGGTGACCTGGCACTGGCACGCGGCTGGCTGCTGCCGGCTTGGGAGCGCATGGTGGCGAACCCGCGCGGCCTCGGCGATGGGCTGCGCGTGAAGCTCACGCGCGCACTCGAAGCGGGGCTCGATTCGGTGGACGCCGACTGGCTCGCACGCATCGAAAGCGCGCAGCGCAACAACCCGCGCGACGCCAACCTGCAGTACCTCGCCGGCATGGCCTGCATGAAGCGCCAGCTCTGGGGCAAGGCCCAGCAGCTGCTCACGCAGGCCGGGCTCGGTTTGCAGGACCCCGACCTCTACCGGCGCGCCTGGCTCGCGCTGGCCCAGCTGGCCGAGGCGCGCGAAGACCACGCGCAGGCCGCCGACGCGTGGAAGCGCGCGGCGCAGGTCGACAACACCCCCTGAGCGTTGCCTCGGTCCGCCGGCTTCAGGGGCACGCGGATTCCTTGGCGGTCGCCAGGCCCGTTGTTCGTGCCGACGGCTTGCCGTTGCCGAAGATCAGCAGGCTGAAGCCGGCCAGCACCCACACCCCGATCCCGCCGTAGAGCATCACCCAGCCGAAGCTGTGCACCAGCGCCGCATGCACGGCGGCGCCCGACGGATCAGCCTGTACCAGCGCCGGGAACTGCTCGGGCAGCGACGCGAAGCTGCCCGCCGCGACCTTCTCCGCCAGCGCGCGCAGTTGCACCGCATCGAGCGACGCCGACAGGGCGCTCTTCAGGTGCGCGTGAATGCCTTCGAGCAGCAGGAACCCCATCAGCGCAATGTTGATAGCCAGCGTGATCAGCCGCGCGCTCATGTCCATGCCCGAGGCCATGCCCGCGCGCGCGCTCGACACCGAGCCGGTGGTGGTGTTGGTCACGGGCGTGTTCGTCAGCCCCAGCCCGATGCCGGCCAGCAGGCAGCCGGGCAGCAGCGTGAGCCAGCTCGCATGCGCCACGCCGCTGCCCCAGCGCATCGCGACGAAGCCCAGGCCGATCACGAACAGCCCCGCCGGAATGACCACGCCGGGCCGGTAGCGCATCGACAGCCGCTCGGCCAGCGGCGGCAGCACGAGCGTAGGCAGCGTGTAGGCCAGCAACGCCGAGCCGGCCGTGACGGCGTCGTAGCCCAGGCCGCTCTGGAAGTAGATCGGCAGGTAGATCATGAACGGCCAGAAGCTGAAGTTCATGCCGATGGAGCCGACGATCGAGCCCGAGAAATTGCGGATGCGGAACACCGAGAAGTCGAACATCGGGTGCGGGTTGATCTTCTCCACCCACACGAAGACCGCGAAGCAGGCCAGCGTCGCCACGAGGATGCCCACGGCCATGGGGCTCGCGAAGCCCAGGCCCGGCCCCTGCGTGATGAAGTAGGTGAGGCCGAACACCGCGAGCGACAGCGTGACGATGCCCGGCAGGTCGAGCCGCTTCGCGTCGGGGTCGCTGGACTCTTCCACGCTGCCCAGGACCAGCGCCAGCGCCACCACGGCCAGCGGCACATGGACCAGGAACACCCAGTGCCAGCTCGACAGCGCGACGATCGCGCCGCCGACGATCGGCCCGAAGCCCAGCCCCATGCCGAACACCACGCCCCAGATGGCGAAGGCCTTGCTGCGTTCCTTGCCTTCCTGGAACTGGTGCGAGAGCACCGCGAGCTGGCAGATCAGCATCGCGCCACCGGCCAGGCCCTGCAGGAAGCGGCTGACGATCAGCACCGGCGCATTGCCCGCGACGCCGCAGGCCAGCGAGGTGGCGCCGAACAGCACCACGCCGACGATCAGCACGCGCTTGCGGCCGTAGCGGTCGGCCAGCGTGCCGGCGGCCATCAGCACCGTGGTGCAGGCGATGGTGTAGGCGTTCATGATCCACTGCATGTCGCTGAAGTCGCCATGCAGTGATTTTTCGAGCGTGGGAAGAATGACCGGCACGCTGGAGATTTCCAGGCCGAACATCAAGGCAATCAGGCAGACCGCGGACAGGGCGATCCGGTTCTTGCCGGCAGGGGAGAGGGACATCGGACGGTTTCCAAAAAGGCAGAGCGGCCGATTCTGGTGAAACCCTCTTCATGATGGAAATGATTTGATTTCCTAGAATTCATTAGGAAACATCATTGATCAAAACTCGCCATGGACTTCGACCCCACGCTGTTGCGCGCCTTCGTGGCCGTCAAGGAAACCGGCGGCTTCACGCGCGCCGCCGAGCGCCTGCACCTGACCCAGTCGGCCATCAGCCACCAGATCCGCAAGCTCGAGGAGCAGGTGGGCCGGCCGCTGCTGCACCGAACGACGCGCTGCCTCACGGTGACCGAGGACGGTGAAGACTTCCTGCGCTACGCAACGCAGATCCTCGACACGCTCGACGCGATGACGCGGCGCTTCCAGCCCTCGCCGATCTCGGGCGTGGTGCGCTTCGGCGTGCCGGACAACTTCATGGGCGACCGCCTGCCGCCGCTGCTCTCGCAGTTCGCGCGCGGGTTCCCGGCGGTGCGCATGGAGGTCTGCGTGAGCATGCACACCGACTTGCGCGCGGCCATCCGCGCCGGCGAGCTCGACCTCGCGGTCGTGATGTCGCCGCCCGACGTGGTGGAGGGCACCTGCCTGCGGCGCACGCAACTGGTGTGGGCCGCGGCCGAGGCCTTCGAGGCGCCGAAGGGCGCGTCGCTGCCGCTGGCCTTCTTTCCGAAGCCCTGCGTCAACCGGCAGGTGGCCGGGTCGGCGCTCGACCTGGCGTCGCTCGACTGGCACGTGGTCTTCACCTCGGCCAGTCCGCAGGGCATCCGCGCGGCGGTGCTGGCGGGGCTTGCCGTGACGGTGCTCACGCGCGAAGAGGTGGAGCCGGGCATGAAGATCGTCGACGGCCGCTACGGCCTGCCGCCGCTGCCGAGCGTGAACTTCTCGCTGATCTGGAGCGAGAACGGCAAGACGCCGTGCGCTTGCCGCTTCGGGCAGCTGATCCTGGAGATGCCGGACCTGCCCGGCGTCGAGGCGCTGCCGCAGCAGGCCTGAACTCCGAAGCAAAAAAAACGGCGCCACGAAGGCGCCGTTTTCATTTGCGAGGAGGCAGGGCTCAGAGCGAGCGCTGCTGTTCCTGCGGCTGCTGCTGCTCGAACGGCAGCGACATCGAACCGAGGTCGCGGCGGGTTTCGACCAGCACCAGCGGACCTTCGTCGAGCACGATCACCGGCGGGCGTTCGCGCGGCACGTGCACCGGCTTCGGCTCGGCGGCGATCGCGGCGCGCGCCTGCGCGATGCGCTCGGCATCCGAGTTGACCCACTGCAGGCCCGAGCTTTCGGCGATCTGCGCGAGTTCGTTCAGCGGCAGTTCGAAGGCCTGCACCTTGGGCAGTGCGCGGCCGTTGCCGGCGGGCGCTGCTGCTGCGGGCTTGGCCGCGGCTTCGACCACGATGGGCGCTGCGACGGGTGCCGGTGCGGGCGCGGCGGGGCGCTCGAAGCGCGGCTGCTCCTGCACCTGCGGCGCGGGTTCGCGCACTTCGACCGCGGTGGCCACCACGGCCACTGCGGCGGCTTCCGCCACCAGCGGCAGTTGCTGCTGCGGCTGGCGCTCGGCCTGGGCTTCGGCAGCCACGGCGCCTTCGGCGACCGGTGCGGCGTCTGCGCCGTTGGCTTCGTTGCCACCGTTGCCGGCGTCGTCACGCGGACCGCGTTCGCGGCGGTCACGGCCGTAACGGTCGCGCGAACGGCCGCGGCGCTCTTCGCCTTCGCGGCGCGGGGCTTGCTGCTCGTTGCCTTCGTTGTTGCCTTGCTCGGCATCGCCGGCGGAAGCCGATTCGGCCACGCGTGCGTCGCCTTCGTTGGCGGCAGGCGCGTCGTTGCGGCGCTCGCGGCGGCCGTCGTTGCGCTCGCCGCGCGGGCCGCGCGACTCGTCGCCACGGCCGTTGCGGGGCTGGCGCTCGCCGTCGCCGGCGGTTGCTGCTTCATCGCGCGGCTGTTGCTGCTGCGCGTCGCCGTTGCGCTCACCGCGCTCGTTGCGTTCGCCGCCACGTTCACCACGCTCGCCACGTTCACGGCGCTCGCCGCGGGCGCGCGGTGCGCGTTCCGCTGCGGCATTGCCGTTCTCGTCGCCGCCGGGTGCCGGCTGCTGTTGTTGTTGCGCGTCGAGGTTCAGGTTGCCGTCGAGCAGGGCTTCGGCCGGTGCGTTGCGGCCTTCGCCACCTTCGCGGCGCTCGCCGCGACCGCCACGGCGTTGTTCGCCGTCGCGCGGTGCGCGTGCTTCACGGGGCTCGCGTTGCTCGCGTGCCGGGTTGGTGCTGTCGTTGCGCTGCTCGTTGTTGCGAGCCTCGCCGCGGCGTTCGCCGCCTTCACGGCGCTCGCCACCGCGTCCGCCACGGCGGTCGCCGTCGCGTCCACCCGAACGGCCGCCGCCTTCGCCACGGCCTTCGCCGCCGCGTCCGCCGCGGCGCTGTTCGCCGTCGGCGCCACGTGCACCGCGCGTTTCGCCGTCACGGCCCGGGCGACCGCCTTCGCGGCGGGGCTTCGGTGCTTCGACCGGAATGGCGCTGGGGGCCGGTGCCGGTGCGGGCGCCGGCGAGGCGCCGCCGAAGAAGCTCTTGATCCAGGCCATGAAGCCGGTCTGTGCCGGGGCCGGAGCGACCACCGCGGGCGGGGCCACCGGCGCGGGAGCAGGCGCAGCGCGCACCGCTTCGGGCTTGGGCGGCACCACGGGCGCGGGTGCGTCGGGCAGCACGCCCTTGATGACCGGCGTCTGCTTGTTGGTGGGTTCTTGCGAACGGCGCGTGACCGAGGTCGGGTCTTCGATCTCGTCGGCCATCTTGTAGCTGGCTTCGATGTGATCGAGGCGCGGATCGTCGTGCTTGAGGCGCTCGAGCTTGTAGTTCGGCGTTTCGAGCGTCTTGTTGGGCACCATCAGCACGGTGACGCGCTGCTTGAGCTCGATCTTGGCGATTTCGGGGCGCTTTTCGTTCAGCAGGAACGAAGCGACTTCCACGGGCACCTGCACATGCACGGCGGCCGTGTTGTCCTTCATGGACTCTTCCTGAATGATGCGCAGGATCTGCAGGGCGCTCGATTCGGTGTCGCGGATGTGGCCCGAGCCGCCGCAGCGGGGGCAGGGGATCGACGAACCTTCGGACAGCGCCGGCTTCAGGCGCTGGCGGCTCATTTCCATCAGGCCGAACTTGCTGATCGAACCGAACTGCACGCGGGCGCGGTCTTGCCGGAGCGCGTCGCGCAGGCGGCTTTCGACTTCGCGGCGGTTCTTCGACTCGTCCATGTCGATGAAGTCGATGACGATCAGGCCGCCCAGGTCGCGCAGGCGCATCTGGCGGGCCACTTCGTCGGCGGCTTCGAGGTTGGTGCGGGTGGCGGTCTCTTCGATGTCGCCGCCCTTGATGGCGCGGGCCGAGTTCACGTCAACCGACACCAGCGCTTCGGTGTGGTCGATCACGATGGCGCCGCCCGAGGGCAACTGCACGGTGCGGGCGTAGGCCGACTCGATCTGGTGCTCGATCTGGAAGCGGCTGAACAGCGCCGCGTCGTCGCGGTAGCGCTTCACGCGGGCGGCATGCTCGGGCATGACGTGCGCCATGAACTGCTGCGCCTGGTCGTAGATGTCGTCGGTGTCGATCAGGATGTCGCCGATGTCGTGATTGAAGTAATCACGGATGGCGCGGATGACGAGCGACGATTCCTGGTAGATCAGGAAAGCGCCCTTGCCGCCCTTGGCCGCGCCGTCGATGGCGGTCCACAGCTTGAGCAGGTAGTTCAGGTCCCACTGGAGTTCGGGCGCCGAGCGGCCGATGCCGGCGGTGCGCGCGATGATGCTCATGCCCTTCGGGTACTCGAGCTGGTCCATCGCCTCCTTGAGTTCGGCGCGGTCGTCGCCCTCGATGCGGCGCGACACGCCACCGCCACGGGGGTTGTTGGGCATCAGCACGACATAGCGGCCGGCCAGCGAGATGAAGGTGGTGAGGGCGGCGCCCTTGTTGCCGCGTTCTTCCTTTTCGACCTGGACGGTGAGTTCCTGGCCTTCACGGATCACGTCCTGGATGCGGGCCTGGCTGGCCGACACGCCTTCGGCGAAGTACTGCTTGGAGATTTCCTTGAACGGCAGGAAGCCGTGGCGGTCTTCGCCGTAGTCGACGAAACAGGCTTCGAGCGACGGCTCGACGCGGGTCACGACCGCCTTGTAGATGTTGCCCTTGCGCTGTTCGCGCCCTTCGATTTCGATTTCGTAGTCGAGCAGTTTCTGCCCGTCGACGATGGCCAGGCGGCGTTCTTCGGCCTGCGTGGCATTGATCAGCATCCGCTTCATGATGCGTTGTCCTTATATGTATCGTTCTACCGGCTCATGACGAGCCAACGATGCACGGACGACGCCCGCGAAACCAGGGAATTGCCGCTTGGCCCCGGATGCTGTGACTGCCGCGCCAAGCGCGAACAGGCCTCTCGAGCGTCAGCTCAAGAAGACAGCCGGGGTGGGGGCGCGTGGATGGGCGCGAGCCAGATTCGGTGTTGGGTGGCTGCCTTTTTGACAGCCGGTTGCGCAAGGGTGGCGCGCACTGCGGGCGATTCAATGCCTGAGGCGACTGGTCGAAACCAGGTCGACCAGCGCAGGCATATTTGAATCAGCAGCATCAACACAACAAGGGACTCGCTTCGATCCGCCTGCAGCTTGGAAGCTGCAGGCTGGGTATTCCGTATCGGTGTTTCGTGGGTGTCGGCTTGACTTGGGTGCCTGGCCTGCCACTTTGCGCGATTGCGCGGGGTTTGCGGGCTGGACGCCAAAGCGGCATCGACCTCACAGCATGGTCGTCAGTGCTCTAAACTTCTGTCTAATCAAGCACTTACACGACCGCGCTGGTGAAAAACATTATAGGTGCGAAGAAAAGCCCCGCGGGGGCTCCAAATCCCGCGGATCGACCCGCGGGCGCCGACACCGGCACGCCGCCCGCCGCCATCCACTTCCTGACCGTTGACGCCGAATCCGCTGGGCAGCGGCTCGACAACTTCCTGTTTCGCCATCTGAAAGGCGTGCCGAAGACGCACGTCTACCGGATCATCCGGTCGGGCGAGGTGCGCATCAACAAGGGCCGTGCCCAGGCCGAAACCCGCATCGAAGACGGTGACCTGGTCCGGATTCCGCCGGTCCGCATATCGCCGCGCGCCGAAGAGGGCGCCACGCCACCCGCGCCGGCGCGCGAGTTTCCGGTGCTGCTCGAAGACGAGGCTGTGCTGGCCATCGACAAGCCAGCCGGTGTTGCTGTGCACGGCGGCAGCGGCGTGAGCTTCGGCGTGATCGAACAGTTGCGCACGGCGCGCCCGGGCGCCAAGTTTCTGGAACTGGTGCACCGGCTCGACCGCGAAACCTCCGGCATCCTGCTGGTCGCCAAGAAACGCAGCGCACTGGTGGCATTGCAGGACCAGTTTCGCGAGCGCGAGACCGGCAAGACCTACCTGGCGCTGGTCGAAGGCGACTGGCCCGCCAACAAGAAGGTGCTCGACGCGCCGCTCGCCAAGTACCTGCTGCCCGACGGTTCGGGCGCCGGTGCCGGCGAACGCCGCGTGCGCGTGGTCGCCAAGGACCACCCCGACGCCATGCGGGCCGTCACGCTGGTGCGCGTGCTGGCCCGCCTCAGCCTGCCGGGCGACGCCACGCCGCTGTCCTTGCTGGCGGTGACCATCAAGACCGGGCGCACCCACCAGATTCGCGTGCACCTGGCCTCGGCCGGGCATCCGATTGCCGGCGACGACAAATATGGCGAGTCCGATCGGCAGCGTGCCTTGCACAAACTCGGCCTCAAGCGCATGTTCCTGCATGCGTGGCGGCTGCAATTCAACCATCCGGCCAGCGGCGAGCGCATTGCGCTGCAGGCCGGGCTGCCGCCCGAGCTGCATGCGCTGATGTCGCGCGCGGCGCTCGAGGCGATGGCGCAACACCCCACCCCCACGGCCCATGACTGATTCTTCCGTTCGCCCCCCGCGCTTCGACCTGATCGCCTTCGACTGGGACGGCACGCTCTACGACTCCACCCGCCTGATCGTGCGCTGCATCCAGGCGGCCGTGGTCGATGTCGGCGGTGCCAAGCCCAGCGAGGACGATGCCGCCTGGGTGATCGGCCTGGGCCTGGCCGAGGCGCTCGCGCGCGCGGCGCCCGACGTGCCCAAGGAAAAGTACCCCGAGCTCGGCGCCCGCTACCGCTACCACTTCCTGCAGCACCAGGACGACCTCGTGCTGTTCGACGGCGTGCTGCCCATGCTCGATGCGCTGCGCACGCGCGGCCACAAGCTGGCCGTGGCCACGGGCAAGTCGCGCCGCGGCCTCAACGAGGCCCTGAAGACGGTGGCGCTGCGCGACCGCTTCGACGCCTCGCGCACCGCCGACGAAACCTTCGGCAAGCCGCACCCGCGCATGCTGCTCGAGCTCATGGAAGAACTCGACGTGCCGGCCGAGCGCACGCTGATGATCGGCGACACCACGCACGACCTGCAGCTGGCACAGAACGCCGGCTGCGCCAGCGTGGGCGTGGGCTTCGGCGCGCATGCGTCGTCGACCTTCGACGAGTTCAAGCCGCTGTACGTGGCGCAGTCGATCGCCGAGCTGCAGGCCTGGCTGCTCGACAACGCCTGAGGGGCAGGGCATGAGCAACCAGCGCATCCCGCTGTGCAACGCTTCGGACCTGGTCGAGGGCGGCAACGCCGTGCCTTTCGACGTGGTCCACGGCGGCGAAACCTGCCGCGCCTTCGCGGTGCGCTTCGAGGGCCTGCCGCATGCGTACCTCAACCGCTGCAGCCATGTGGCGATGGAGATGGACTTTCAGCCCGACCGCTTCTTCGACGACAGCGGCCAGTGGCTGCTGTGCGCCACCCACGGCGCCGTCTACAAGCCCGACACCGGCGAATGCGCGGGCGGGCCGTGCCGCGGCGGGCTCGTGAAGATCGCGCTGAGCGAAGAAGACGGCGTGGTGCACTGGCATACTGACTGGAACCTCCAACCTCTTTCCTTCTGACATGACCGATCCGAATCGCAGGGAACCCCAGGGTTTCGAACCGCTGGAGCCGGCCGTCCCCCTCACGACATCCCAAGACAGCCCCCGCACCATGGCCCAAGATCCCACGCAGCGCCCCGGGTGGGAGCGCGCCACGCTCGAGAAACTCGCGTTCGCCTCCCTGAATGAGCAGAAGGCCACGCGCCGCTGGAAGACCTTCGTGCGCCTGGGCTGGCTGGCCTTCTTCGTGTTCCTGGCCTGGTTTGCGTTCTCGCGCAGCACGCCCAGCACCGCCAAGACCACGGCCCACACGGCCGTTGTCGAGATCAAAGGCGAGATCGCCAACGGCGGCGACGCCAGTGCCGAGTTCGTGATTGCCGCCATGAAGACGGCATTCGAGGACGAGGGCGCCAAGGGCGTGGTGCTGCTGATCAACTCGCCCGGCGGCAGCCCGGTGCAGGCCGGCATCATCAACGACGAGATCAAGCGCCTGAAGGCCAAGCACAAGAAGCCGGTCTACGCGGTGGTCGAAGAAACCTGCGCCTCAGCGGCGTACTACATCGCCGCGGCCGCCGACAAAATCTTCGTCGACAAGGCCAGCATCGTCGGCAGCATCGGCGTGCTGATGGACGGCTTCGGCTTCACCGGCGTGATGGAAAAGGTCGGCGTCGAGCGCCGCCTGCTGACGGCCGGTGAAAACAAGGGCTTCCTCGATCCGTTCAGCCCGATGAACGACGCGCAGCGCGCGCATGCCCAGTCGATGCTCAACCAGATCCACACGCAGTTCATCAACGTGGTGAAGGCCGGCCGCGGCGATCGCCTCAAGCTCGACACCCCGGGCCTGTTCAGCGGCCTGTTCTGGAGCGGCGAACAGGCCGTCGAGTTCGGCCTGGCCGACCAGCTGGGCAACGTCGACTTCGTGGCACGCGAGGTGATCAAGGCCGAGGAAGTCATCGACTACACGCGCCGCGACAACGTGGCCGAGAAGCTGGCCAAGAAGTTCGGCGCCGCCATGGGCGCGGCCTCGGTGAGCGCGCTGAAGACCTCGCCGGCGCTGCGCTGAGCGCGGCTTTTTTTCAGGCGGCGATGCTGTCGCCGCTGCCGGTGAATCGGGCCGAGGCCGCCAGCGCGGCGGCAAAGGCCACCACCACATAGAGCGCGGCGGTCAGCGAGCTGACCCGCGCGAGCAGGCCGATCACCGCAGGCCCTGCCATGAACCCCAGGTACGCGATGGCCGACACGGCCGCAATGCCGTTGGCGGGTGCCACGCCCGGCACGCGGGCCGAGGCGCCGAACAGGATCGGCACCACGTTCGCGAAGCCGACCCCGACACCGGCGAAGCCCAACAGCGCGAGCCAGGGCAGGTCGGTCAGCAATACCAACGTCATCGCCCCCGCCGCGAGCAGGCCGCTGCCGCGCAGCAAGGCCGTGGGTGAGAAACGGGCGCGCATCGCGTCGCCACCGAAACGCGCAGCCGCCATCGCGGCGGAAAAGCTCGCATAGGCCAGCGCGGCCTGCTGCTGTGGGCTGCCCAGTTCCTGCTGCATGTAGAGCACGCTCCAGTCGTAAATGGCGCCCTCGGCGATCAGCCCCAGCGCGGCCAGCACGCCGAGCACCGCGAGCACGCCGCGCGGCAGGCGAAAGCCGTGGTCTGCCGCGGCCGCGCCGTCGGCGGGGGCAGCCGGTGTGGGCAGCATGCGCGTTGCCGCGATCGCGACCACGCCGATCATCACCACGGCCACCGTCCACAGGTGGGTCTGCGGCGCCATGCCGGCGGCCAGCGCCGCGCTGCCGCTCGCGGCGCCGACCATGCCGCCGAGGCTGAACATGCCGTGCATGCCGCTCATCAACGGCTGATTGCCGCGCAACTCGAGCTGTGCGGCCTCGGTGTTGATCGCCACGTCGAACACGCTGGTGACCAGGCCGAACACCGCCAGCAGGCCCAGCAGCGCGGCGTAGCCGGGCATCGCGATCAGGCCGGCAATCAACAGTGCGTAGATGCAGCCGCACAGCGCGGCCATGCGGCGCGGGCCGTGGCGGCCGATCCAGCGACCTGCGCTCGTCAGCCCAACCATTGCTCCAGCGCCCGCCGCGAGCATGGCGAGCCCGAGCTGCGCCTCGTCGATGGCGTAGTGCGCCTTGACCGTCGGCACGTGCACGCCCCAGGTCGCGAAGATGAAGCCCGACGCGAAGAACTGGGCGCGCGACGCCCAGCGCGTACCGGCCGTGACGCCCGGCCCCACCCTCAGCGCCCGATCGCGAACACGGCGGGCAGGCGCTCGTCGGTCGTGGCCTGCGGCTTGGCGGCGCGCCAGGCTTTCACCGTCTCGCTGCGCACCTGTGCGGTGGCGAGCGTCAGGCCGCGCGCGACGGCGAGGCGGGTGTTGTGCTGCAACGTCTGCACCAGCGCCTGCAGCAGGGCCGCGTTGCGGTACGGCGTTTCGATGAAGAGCTGCGTCTGGCCGGTCTTGAGTGCGAGCGCTTCGAGCTCGCGGATGCGCGCCTGGCGTTCGCCGCCGTCCTGCGGCAGGTAGCCGACAAAGGCGAAGTTCTGTCCGTTCAGGCCGCTTGCTGCGAGGGCCAGCAGCAAAGACACCGGCCCGGTGAGCGGCACGACGGTGATGCCCAGGTCGTGCGCGGCGCGTGCCACCGACGAGCCCGGGTCGGCCACAGCCGGCATGCCGGCTTCGCTCAGCAGGCCGACGTCGTGGCCTGCGAGTGCGGCGGCGAGCAGCGGGCGGGCGTCGAACTGGCCGGCGTGGTCGCCTTTCTTGTGCACTTCGCGCGGCAGTTCCTGGATGTCCTGGGCCTGCAGCGGCGCGGCCAGCGGCACGACGGCATCGATGCGCTTCAGGTAGGCGCGGGCCGACTTGGCGTTCTCGCAGATCCAGTGCGTGATGCCCGCGGCGGCCTGCAGCGTGCCCAACGGCAGGGCGTCCTGCAGCGGGGCCTGGAGGTCGCAGCCGAAATCGAGCGGCGCGGGGACAAGGTAGAGCTTGCCTTTTGTGGTCACAGCAGGTCGACCCCCGCGGCGCGCAGCATCCGGCAGGTGCGGATCAGGGGCAGGCCGACCAGCGCGGTGGGGTCGTCGCTGTCGATGGCGTCGAGCAGCGCGATGCCGAAGCCCTCGCTCTTGGCGCTGCCGGCGCAGTCGTAGGGCTGTTCGGCTAATAGATAGCGCTCGATGGCGGCGTCCGAGAGGTCGCGGAACACCACGCGCACGGGGGCGATGTCGCGCTGGACGAAGCCCGTGGCATGGCAGACGACGGCCACGGCGGTCTGGAAGATCAGCGTCTGGCCGCGCATGCGGCGCAATTGGGCGGTGGCCCGTGCGTGGTCGCCGGGCTTGCCGAGCGCTTCGCCCGCCAGGTCGGCGACCTGGTCGGAGCCGATCACCACTGCCTCGGGAAAGCGCGCGGCCACGGCATTGGCTTTTTCCAGCGCCAGGCGTTCGGCCAGCGCGCGGGGCGTTTCGCCGTCGAGTGGGGTTTCGTCGACTTCGGGGGCGTGCACCTCGAAGGGCACATGGAGGCGGGTGAGCAGTTCGCGCCGGTAGCGCGAGGTCGAGGCGAGGATCACGGTGCGTTGCATGCAGCGATTGTGCGTGAGCGACCGGACCCGACCGGCTCGGCGGGTTGCTCGCCTGGGAGGCCGGCCGGCGCGCTAGACTGGGGCAGATGAAGAGAGAATTTGCCCCCGAAAGGCTCAATGTGCCCGCGTTCACCGCGGCGGCTGCCACGCTGGATGGTGCCGATCCGGTCCCGGGTTTCGCACGCCTGGTCGCCGAACTGGCGACGCCGGCCACCGACGCCGTGGTCCGCTGGGAAGCGACCGGTGAAGAGCGCCCCGGCGCCGACGGCAAGGCAACGCCCTGGCTGCACCTGGATGTCGAAACCATCGTGCCGCTGGTCTGCCAGCGCTGCCTGTCGCCCGTCGACACCGAGCTGTTCGTGGACCGCTGGTTCCGTTTCGTGGCCGACGAAGCCACGGCCGAGGCGGAAGACGAGGAATCCGACGAAGACCTGCTGGTCGTCAGCCGCGATTTCGACCTGCGCGGGCTGATCGAGGACGAGCTGCTGATGGAAATCCCCGTCATGCCGGTCCACGACGTGTGCCCGACGCCGGTCCGCCTGTCCTCCAGCGACGACGATTTCCAGGCGGCCGAAGAGGCCAAGCCGAACCCCTTCGCCGTGCTCGGCGCGTTGCGTCCGCGCAAGCCCGAAGAGGGTAAGTAGCCCTTTCTCTCTGGCTGGGCTATAATCATGGGCTTCGCGCGCGCCGCCGTGAGCAGCAATGCATACAAGGCAAAGGCAGAACGTGGCATTCCATGCATGCCGCCGGAGCTTTCGCCTCATTGCCACCGCTTGAGCCCGCATCCAGTCACCCACCTAACCGTCCAGGAGCCATCATGGCCGTCCAGCAAAACAAGAAGTCGCCTTCCAAGCGCGGCATGCACCGTTCCCACAACGCCCTGGGCGTGCCCGGCATCGCTGTCGAGCCCACCACCGGCGAAACGCACCTGCGCCACCACATCAGCCCGAACGGTTTCTACCGCGGCCGTCAGGTGCTCAAGAACAAGTCCGAAGCCTGATCTCGAATCCCAAGGCCAAGGCCCGAAGCTACTTTTGCTGTAGCGTCGGGCCTTTGTTTTGATGGCTGCGCCTTTTTCTCCCGAACTTACTGCTGCGCCCGCCGCAATCACGCTCGCCGTGGATTGCATGGGGGGTGATCATGGGCCGCGTGTCACGCTCGCGGCCTGCCGCGCGTTTCTCGAGCGGCACAGCGAAGCCTCGTTGCTGCTCGTCGGTGCACCGGCCGCATTGGCAGGGTTTGCCGACCATCCGCGCGCCCGCATCGTGCCGGCCAGCGAAGTGGTCGGCATGGACGATCCCATTGAAATCGCCCTGCGCAAGAAGAAAGACTCTTCGATGCGCGTCGCGATCCAGCAGGTCAAGGATGGCGCGGCGCAAGCGGCGATATCTGCCGGCAACACGGGTGCATTGATGGCGATCGCACGCTATCTGCTTAAAACGCTCGACGGCATCGACCGGCCTGCCATTGCGCCCCAGCTACCGAACGTGAAGGGTGGGGCGACCACCGTGCTCGATCTCGGCGCGAACGTCGATTGCGATGCCGAAGACCTGCTCCAGTTCGCCGTGCTCGGCTCGGCGCTCGTTTCGGCATTGACCGGTAACGAATCGCCCTCGGTCGGCTTGCTCAATATTGGTGAAGAAGCCATCAAGGGCAGCGAAACCATCAAGAAGGCCAGTCAACTGCTGCGTGCAGCTGCCAACTCCAAGGATCTGAACTTCTACGGCAACGTCGAAGGGAACGACATTTTCAAGGGCACGACCGACATCGTCGTGTGCGACGGATTTGTCGGCAATGTGGCGCTGAAGGCCAGCGAAGGCGTCGCGTCGATGATCGGCGAGTTCATTCGCGTCGAGTTCTCGCGAAACATTCTCACGAAACTGGCGGCTATTGTTGCTTACCCGGTTCTAAAAGCGTTCAAAGGTCGCCTGGATCACCGTCGCTACAACGGCGCGGCCCTGTTGGGCCTGCGCGGGCTGGTGTTCAAGAGCCATGGCTCGGCCGACGAAGTGGCTTTCGGCCATGCGTTGGATCGCGCTTATGATGCCGCTCGCAACAACCTGCTCGATCGCGTGCGGGCCCGCATCGCCCACGCCGCGCCTTTGCTAGCGCGGCAGGAGTCGGCGGTGCCGGCCGACGCGACAGCCCTTCACGCTTGATGACCCCTTTTTCGCGCATTACCGGCACCGGCAGCTACCTGCCCCCTCGCCGCGTCACCAATGACGACCTTGCCAAGGATCTGGCGACACGCGGCATCGAAACTTCCGATCAGTGGATCGTCGAGCGCACCGGCATTCACGCGCGCCACTTCGCGGCGCCCGATGTCAGCAGCAGCGATCTCGGCCTCGAAGCCGCGAAGCATGCGCTGGAAGCCGCCGGCCGCAAGGCGAGCGACGTCGACCTGATCATCGTCGCGACCTCGACGCCGGACATGGTGTTCCCGTCGTCGGCCGCGATCCTTCAGCACAAGCTCGGCATTGCCGGCTGCCCGGCCTTCGACGTCCAGGCGGTCTGCAGCGGTTTCGTCTACGCGCTGACGGTGGCCGACGCGATGATCCGCACGGGCACCGCGCGCTGCGCGCTGGTGATCGGCGCCGAAGTGTTCTCCCGCATCCTCGACTTCAACGACCGCACCACCTGCGTGCTGTTCGGCGACGGCGCGGGCGCGGTGGTGCTCGAGGCCTCCGACGAGCCCGGCATCCTGGCCAGCGACCTGCATGCGGACGGCAAGCACGTCGGCATCCTGTGCGTGCCGGGCCATGTGTCGGGCGGCAACGTGCTCGGCACGCCGCTGCTGCACATGGACGGCCAGGCCGTCTTCAAGCTGGCGGTGCGCGTGCTCGAAGACGCCGCGCGCGCCACGCTCGCCAAGGCGGGCAAGACCGAGGCCGACATCGACTGGCTGATCCCGCACCAGGCCAACATCCGCATCATGGAAGGCACGGCCAAGAAGCTGAAGCTGCCGCGCGAGAAGCTGGTCGTCACGGTGCACGAGCACGGCAACACCTCGGCCGCCTCGATCCCGCTGGCGCTCGACGAGGCCGTGCGCTCGGGCAAGGTGAAGAAGGGTGAGACCCTCATGCTGGAAGGCGTGGGCGGTGGCTTCACCTGGGGCGCGGTGCTATTGAATCTGTAGTGCGTCGCGACGCCCCGAAGCGGGCGTCGGCGCGGTGACGAAGAAACAACAATGAAATCCTTTGCTTTTGTCTTTCCGGGTCAGGGCTCGCAGGCGGTCGGCATGCTCGACGCCTGGGGCGATCACCCGGCCGTGGTCGAGACCCTGCGCGAAGCCTCCGAAGCGCTGGGCGAAGACATCGGCGCGCTGATCAAGAACGGTCCCAAGGAAGAGCTGGCGCTCACCACGAACACGCAGCCCGTGATGCTGGTGGCTGGCGTGGCTGCCTGGCGTGCCTGGCTGGCCGAAGGCGGCGCCACGCCGTCCGTCGTGGCGGGCCATTCGCTGGGCGAGTATTCGGCGCTGGTGGCTTCGGGCGTGCTCACGCTCTCGCAGGCTGCGCCGCTGGTGCGTTTCCGTGCGCAGGCCATGCAGCAGGCCGTGCCGGTCGGCGTCGGCGCGATGGCGGCGATCCTCGGCATGGCGTCCGACAAGGTGGTCGCCGGCTGCGCCGAAGCCACCGCCACGTTCGGCCCCGGCAGCGCCGAGGTGGTCGAGGCCGTGAATTTCAACGATCCGATGCAGACCGTGATCGCAGGCAGCAAGGCTGCGGTCGACAAGGCCTGCGAGCTGCTGAAGGCCAACGGCGCCAAGCGCGCATTGCCGCTGCCGGTGTCGGCGCCGTTCCATTCGAGCCTGATGAAGCCTGCGGCCGAAGCCCTGCGCGAGAAGCTCGCGAGCGTGGCGCTGGCCGCGCCGCAGATTCCGGTGCTCAACAACATCGACGTGGCCGTCGAGACCGATGCCGATCGCATCCGCGACGCCCTGGTGCGCCAGGCCGCCGGTCCGGTGCGCTGGGTCGAGAGCGTTCAGGCCTTGAAACTGCGCGGTGCAACCGCCATCATCGAGTGCGGTCCCGGCAAGGTGCTGGCCGGCATGGTGAAGCGCATCGCCCCCGAACTGGAAGCCGCGTCGGTGTACGACCCGGCCACCCTCGCGGACGTCCGACAATCGCTCGCCGGCTGAACGCCGCCAGGCCCCGATACTTTTTCTCTTTTATGAGCACTCCCAAATTCGAAGGCCAGGTCGCCCTGGTCACCGGCGCAACGCGCGGCATCGGCGCTGCCATTGCGCTCGAACTCGCGCAGCGCGGCCTCAAGGTCGTGGGCACCGGCACCACCGACGACGGCGCTGCCAAGATCACCCAGGCGCTGAGCGCGTTCGACGGCCGCGGCCGTGCGCTCGACGTGAACGACGGTGCTGCCGTCGAAGCCCTGATCGACGAGATCGTGCAGGCTTACGGCGCGATCCACGTGCTGGTCAACAACGCCGGCATCACGCGCGACACGCTTGCCATGCGCATGAAGGACGACGACTGGGATGCGGTGCTCGACACCAACCTCAAGGCCGTGTTCCGCCTCTCGCGCGCGGTGATCCGCCCGATGATGAAGCAGCGCTATGGCCGCATCATCAGCATCACGAGCGTGGTGGGCGCATCCGGCAATGCCGGGCAGGCCAACTACGCGGCCGCCAAGGCCGGCGTGTCGGGCATGACCCGTGCGCTGGCCCGCGAACTCGGCAGCCGCAACATCACGGTCAACTGCGTCGCGCCGGGCTTCATCGAAACCGACATGACGGCCAGCCTGCCGGAAGCCCAGCAACAGGCGCTGCTCTCGCAGATCCCGCTGGGCCACCTGGGCAAGCCGGCCGACATCGCGCATGCGGTGGCCTACCTCGCATCGCCGCAGGCCTCGTACGTGACGGGGCAGGAGCTGCACGTCAACGGCGGCATGCACATGTAGCCGAAAGGCGCAATCTTTTTCCGTACCGGAGCGCGGGGCAAATGCCACGGGCCGCCCGGCTAAAATCCACCAGTTACCTACAACCCTTAGAGGGAATCAAATGAGCGATATCGAAGCACGTGTCAAGAAAATCATCGCCGAGCAGCTCGGCGTGGAAGAGTCCCAAGTGACGAACGAAAAGGCTTTCGTGGCCGACCTCGGCGCTGACTCGCTCGACACGGTCGAACTCGTGATGGCACTCGAAGACGAGTTCGGCATCGAGATCCCGGACGAAGACGCAGAGAAGATCACGACGGTGCAGAACGCCGTCGACTACGCCACCAAGAATCAAAAGGCCTGATCGGCCAGCTGACACTGCAACGACGGCCGGCGGCTCTTTTTTCAACCGCCCGCGCCGCTCGGCAGCTGCTCAGCGCTTCCAGAAAGGTTTGCCGGCATGACCAAACGCCGCGTCGTCGTGACCGGACTCGGTTGCATCGCTCCTGTCGGAAACACCGCAACCGAATCCTGGACCAACCTGTTGGCCGGGAAGTCGGGAATTGCGAACATCACCGCGTTCGATGCAAGCGCCTTCGCCTGCAAGTTCGCCGGTGAGGTCAAGGGTTTCGACATCACCCAATACATCTCGGAGAAAGAAGCGCGTCACATGGACCGCTTCATTCATCTGGGACTCGCCGCCGCCATCCAGGCGGTGCAGGACAGCGGACTGCCGACCGGCGAAGCGCTGTCCTATGAAAAGGCCGTGCGCATCGGCTGCAACATCGGCTCGGGCATCGGCGGTCTGCCGATGATCGAACAGACGCACGGCGAGTACGCGAGCCGCGGCCCGCGCCGCATTTCGCCGTTCTTCGTGCCGGCGTCGATCATCAACATGATCTCGGGCCATGTCTCGATCAAGTACGGTTTCAAGGGCCCGAACATCGCCGTCGTGACCGCCTGCACCACCGGCCTGCATGCCATCGGCACGTCGGCGCGCATGATCGAGTACGGCGATGCCGACGTCATGATCGCGGGCGGCGCTGAATCGACCATTTCTCCGCTCGGCATCGGCGGCTTCACCGCGCCTCGCGCGCTGAGCACCCGCAACGACGATCCCGCCACAGCCTCGCGCCCGTGGGACAAGGACCGCGACGGCTTCGTGCTGGGCGAGGGCGCTGGCGTGCTGGTGCTCGAGGAGTACGAACACGCCAAGGCGCGCGGCGCCAAGATCTACGCCGAGGTCTCTGGCTTCGGCATGACCGGCGACGCGTACCACATGACCGCTCCCGACGTCGACGGCCCGCGCCGTTCGATGGCGATGGCACTGGCCAATGCGGGTGTCAACGCCGACGAGGTCCAGTACCTGAACGCGCACGGCACTTCGACGCTGATCGGTGACCTCAACGAGACCAACGCGGTCAAGCTGGCTTTCGGCGATCACGCGAAGAAGCTCGTCGTCAATTCGACCAAGTCCATGACCGGCCACCTGCTGGGCGGCGCGGGCGGCATCGAATCGGTGTTCACGGTGCTCGCGCTGCATCACCAGAAGAGCCCGCCGACGATCAACATCTTCAACCAGGATCCGGAGTGCGATCTCGACTACTGCGCCAACGAGGCGCGCGATCTGAAGATCGATGTCGCGGTCAAGAACAACTTCGGCTTCGGCGGCACCAACGGCACGCTGGTGTTCAAGCGCGCTTGAGCGTCGCTCTCCCATGCACAGCGCACCGTCGGTGACCTATCCGGTGGGGCGCACCCGCGGCGCGACCCGGATTCTTCTGGCCCTTTGGACCCTGGGCGTCTGCTGCGCGGGCGCGGCCTGCTATCTGTTCGATAGCAATGGCTGGCGCCAGTTGCTGCTGCTTCTCAGCGTCGTCTTTTCCGGTGTCGCGGCAGGTTTCGGCCTGCGGCGCGACGGTGCGGCGACGCTGCATTTCGATGGATCGCATTGGTCGCTGACCGGTGCCGATCCGACGCGCGGCGTGCTCGCCGCGCGCGCCGTGGTGGCGCTCGATTTCCAGTCGCTGTTGCTGGTCCGCCTGGCCGAACCCGGCCGCGCGGCCCGCTGGGTCTGGCTCGAGCAGCGGGCCATGCCCGAGCGCTGGCGCGACGTGCGCCGTGCGGTCTACGCGCGGCCCCCGGTCGCCGAGGTGGCCGGCGACCCCTGGCGCGCGACCGCTCCGGCCGACGCGCCCTGACCCGTTTCGATGACCACTTCTTTGCCTCCCGTGCCTCCGGAGTCCGCGCTGCCCGATGAGGCGGCGCAGGCGCCGCGCCCGGGTGAGGTCGATTTCCAGTTGGTCCAGCGCACCGTCGCGGGCGACCAGAAGGCGTTCGAGCTGCTGGTCATCAAGTACCAGCGCCGCATCGAACGGCTGATCGGGCGCATGGTGCGCGATGTCGACCTGATCGAGGACATCGCCCAGGAAACCTTCATCCGCGCTTACCGCGCGCTGCACCAGTTTCGCGGCGAGGCCCAGTTCTACACCTGGCTGTACCGGATCGCCGTGAACACCGCCAAGAAGGCGCTGGTGGACATGAAGCGCGATCCGACCGTCTCCGAAAGCGCACTGCGTTCGTCCTCGGACGACGAAGATGAAACTTACCGTCCTGGAAACGAACCAACCAGCGATGAAACCCCCGAATCGGTCATGGCGGCGAATGAAATCGCCAGTGCCGTCGAGGCTGCCATGGAAGCGCTCCCCACCGAGTTGCGCCAGGCGGTCACGCTGCGCGAGATCGAGGGGATGAGTTACGAAGAGATTGCCGAGGTCATGGATTGTCCGATCGGCACGGTGCGCTCGCGTATTTTCCGGGCGCGTGAGGCCATTTCGGCCAGGGTCAAGCCGCTGCTGGACAACCAGTCCGGCAAGCGTTGGTAGATCAGCAGGTGAATGACATGAATCAGACGATGACGGTTCGGGAACAGGTGTCCGCACTGGCGGACGGCCATTTGCAGGGCGAGGCGTTCGCGCGTGCGATCGAATCCGTCTGCGCCGAGGACGACTCGCGCGACGCCTGGCACGCCTACCACGTGGTGGGCGATGTGCTGCGCTCGTCGGCGCATTCGCGCTGCAGCGACACCTCGGCCTTCCTGGCGCGCTTCCAGCAGCGGCTGGCGCAGGAGCCGGTCGTGATCGCTCCGCCCGCGGCCGTGGCGCAGCTGGCCGCCGTGCCGGCCGCGATGCCCGTGCGGCAACGCGTCGAGGCGGCCAACGAGCCGGTGTTCCGCTGGAAGCTGGTGGCCGGCGCCGCGTCGCTGATGGCCGTGGCGGCCATCAGCTGGACGCTGGTCGGCAACGGCGCTGCGGTGCCGAACGGCGGTGCCCAACTGGCCGCGGTGCAGCCGCCCGTGGCGAATTCGGTCCTGGCGGCCGCTGCCGGTGGCAGCGCGGCGCCCGGCAACGGCGCCCTGACGCCGACCCGCGTGCTGGTCGGCAGCGGCAATCCGCAGGTCATGCTGCGCGATCCGCGCCTTGATCAGCTGCTCGAAGCCCACCAGCAGGCTGGTGGTGCATCGCAAATGCCGTCCGGTTTCCTGCGCAACGCCACCTTCGAGGGCCCCACGCGCTGATTGCGCGACCGTCGCCGCCTGCAATGACCGTTGTTCACATGCCGATTTCCGCACGCACCCTGGTGCTCGCGTTTGCTGTTCTTTGCCTGGGGCAGATGGCCACCGCGCAGACCCGCTACGGTGCGGCGAACACGAAGAGCGTGCCCTCGGCGCAGACCGACGAACCGCCGGCCATGGGCGTGACCGAATGGCTGCAGCGCATGCATGCGGGCGCACGGCAGCGCAGCTACGTGGGCACCTTCGTGGTGTCGGCGCCGGGCGGCGACCTGTCGAGCGCGCGCATCTGGCATGTGCGCGACGGCGATCACCAGCTGGAGCGCATCGAAGCGCTGTCGGGCCCGCCGCGCTCGACATTCCGGCGCAACCGCAACGTGATGACCTTCCTGCCCGAGGCGAAGGTCGTGAAGGTCGAGAAGCGCGAGAACCTCGACCTCTTCCCCAACCTGCCCGACAAGCCCGATTCGTCGGTGGGCGACTACTACGACGTGCGCGCCATCGGCAAGGACCGCGTCGCGGGCTTCGATGCCGACGTGGTGCAGCTGGTGCCGCGCGACGGCCTGCGCTTCGGCTACCGCATCTGGAGCGAACGCCGCTCCGGCCTCGTGGTGAAGCTCCAGACCGTCGACAGCGACACCCGCGTGGTCGAGCAGTCGGCATTCTCCGAGCTGCAGCTCGATGCGCCCGTGAAGGCGCAGGCGCTCGCGCAGATGATGGCCAACACGAGCGGCTACCGCATCGAGAAGCTCGAACTCGAGCGCAGCACCGCGCAGGACGAAGGCTGGATGCTGCGCACACCCGTGGCCGGATTCAAGCCCCGAAGCTTCTTCCGACGCCCCGCGCTGCCCGCCGGCGACGGCAAGCCGCCCAAGTCCGAGGCGACCACCGTCCAGTGGACCTTCTCCGACGGCCTGGCAACGGTCTCGCTCTTCATCGAACGCTACGATCCCGCGCGCACGCCAGGCGATGGCGTGCTGACCATCGGTGCCACCAACGCGATCCGCCGGCGACTGCCCGCACCGGCCAGCGACTGGTGGCTGACCGCGGTTGGCGAGGTGCCGCAGCAGACGCTCAATGCCTTTGCCCAGAGCCTCGCGCGCACGCGCTGACGGGCGATAGGCTGACGCCGTGCAGGCGTTCGGGCTGAACCAAGCCGGCGCCGGGTACTCATAGCCTCTGTCGTTATTTGCAGCTCTGTTCTTTTTGAAAGACAACCGATGATGTTCAAAGTCGAGGGACACAAGCTTCGTTCCGGCCTGCTGGCCTTTGCGCTGGCACTGACGGCCGGCGCCACTTTCCTGCCGGTCGAGTCGGTGCATGCGCAGACGCGCACGCTGCCTGACTTCACCGACCTGGTCGACCAGGTCGGTCCGTCCGTGGTCAACATCCGCACCGTCGAGAAGGTCGCGCAACGCGGCGGCGGCAACGGCGAGATGGACGAGGAGATGCAGGAGTTCTTCCGCCGCTTCTTCGGCCAGCCGCTGCCGGGCACCCCGCGCCAGGGGCCGCGTCCGAACCGTCCGCAGCAGGAGGAAGAGCGTCCGCGCGGCGTGGGCTCGGGCTTCATCCTGACGGGCGACGGCTACGTCATGACCAACGCACACGTGGTGGAAGACGCCTCCGAGGTGCTGGTCACGCTGCCCGACAAGCGCGAGTTCAAGGCCAAGATCATCGGCGCCGACAAGCGCACCGACGTGGCCGTGGTGAAGATCGAAGCCACGGGCCTGCCCGCGGTGAAGGTGGGCGACATCTCCAAGCTGCGCGTGGGCGAGTGGGTGATGGCGATCGGCTCGCCCTTCGGCCTGGAGAACACCGTCACGGCCGGCATCGTGAGCGCCAAGCAGCGCGACACGGGCGAGTACCTGCCGTTCATCCAGACCGACGTGGCCATCAACCCCGGCAACTCGGGCGGCCCGCTGATCAACATGCGCGGCGAAGTGGTGGGCATCAACAGCCAGATCTATTCGCGTTCGGGCGGCTTCATGGGCATCTCGTTCTCGATCCCGATCGACGAGGCGATCCGCGTCAGCGAGCAGCTGCGCACCTCGGGGCGCGTCTCGCGTGGGCGCATCGGCGTGCAGATCGATCAGGTCACCAAGGACGTGGCTGAAGCCATCGGCCTGGGCAAGGCGCAGGGCGCGCTGGTGCGCGGTGTCGAAGCCGGTTCGCCGGGCGAGAAGGCCGGCGTGGAGCCGGGTGACGTCATCACCAAGTTCGACGGCAAGGCGATCGAGAAGCCGAGCGACCTGCCGCGTCTCGTGGGCAACACCAAGCCGGGCACCAAGAGCACGCTCACCGTGTTCCGTCGCGGCAGCTCGCGCGACCTCAGCGTGACCATCGCCGAGATCGAGCCCGACAAGCCCGCCAAGCGCGCGACCGACCGCGACGAGCCGGCTGCGAAGCCGTCTGCTTCCGCGGCCCTCAAGTCGCTCGGCCTCGCGGTCAGCGACCTCAGCGATGCGCAGAAGAAAGAGCTCAAGCTGAAGGGCGGCGTGAAGGTCGATGCCGCCAACGACGCTGCGGCGCGGGCCGGCCTGCGCGAGGGTGACGTCATCCTCGCGGTGGGCAATCTCGAGGTGGCGAATGCCCGCGAATTCGAGGCGGCGGTCGCCAAGGCGGACAAGGCCAAGTCGCTCAGCGTGCTCTACCGCCGGGGCGACTGGGCGCAGTACGCCCTGATCCGACCCGCACGCTGATACGGCGGCGGCGTCAAGTGGCCCCACCCGGCAGTCGGGTTTGGGGCCATTTTTTCGAGGTGTTTACGACGCTTCGGCGCCGGCCTCTAAAAAAATCCTGGGCCTCGAAAATGCCAAGATTTGTTTGCGATCACTAACTTATAAAAGGGCTAAGGACGAATTTCGGTAGAATAGACAGCTCCTGGCGGCCAGTCAGCGCATAAAGAGGGCGATGGCCTTCACGATGCGAGATGTCACACAGCCGTCCACCGGTGCTCCACAGATCGCCCACAAGTTGTTCAGCTACTGCTCCACCGATCCTGTTGATAAGTTGTGAGTATCTTTGATGTTGTGGACCTGCAACGAGCCCTTTGGACCCTGTTCCCGGATGTACGTGCTTCCCTTTTTGCCTACAATGAAGTTCCAACTACTGCAGTTGCCATTGCTTGTTGGTTCAGGGCGCGTCTCCAGAAGACGCGCCCTTTTTTCTTGGCCCCGCCCCTCGGCGCCCGAGCCAATTCAAGTACTTAAGCGTTCCCGTTGATGAATCACATCAGAAATTTTTCGATCATTGCGCACATCGATCATGGCAAGTCGACGCTCGCAGACCGTTTGATCCAACGTTGCGGCGGCCTCGCGGAACGCGAGATGGAAGCGCAGGTGCTCGACTCGATGGACATCGAAAAAGAGCGTGGGATAACCATCAAGGCGCAGACCGCCGCGCTGCACTACAAGGCACGCGATGGACAGGTCTACAACCTCAATCTGATCGACACGCCGGGCCACGTCGACTTCTCGTACGAAGTGAGCCGCTCGCTGTCGGCATGCGAAGGCGCATTGCTCGTCGTCGACGCATCGCAAGGCGTCGAAGCGCAGACGGTGGCCAACTGCTACACCGCGCTCGACCTCGGTGTCGAAGTGATCCCGGTGCTCAACAAGATCGATCTGCCGAATGCAGACCTTGACAACGCGCGCACTGAAATCGAAGACGTGATCGGCATCGACGCGACCGACGCGATTCCGTGCTCCGCAAAAACCGGTGTCGGCATCGACGACATCCTCGAGACCATCGTCGCGCGCATGCCCGCACCGCGCGGCAATCCCGACGGCCCGCTGCGCGCGATGATCATCGACAGCTGGTTCGACCCGTACGTCGGCGTCGTGATGCTGGTGCGCGTGGTCGACGGTCGCCTCGTGAAGGGCGAGCGCATCAAGATGATGGCCTCGGGCGCGATGTACAACGCCGACAGCATTGGCGTCTTCACGCCCGCCAACGAGTCGCGCGCGTCGCTCGAAGCCGGCGAGGTGGGCTACATCATCGCGGGCATCAAGGAGCTGCAGGCGGCCAAGGTCGGCGACACGGTCACGCTGATCCGTCCCGGTACCGGCGGCGCCGCCGCCACGGCCACCGAGGCGCTGCCCGGCTTCAAGGAAATCCAGCCGCAGGTGTTCGCGGGCCTGTACCCGACCGAAGCCAGCGAGTACGACTCGCTGCGCGACGCGCTCGAGAAGCTCAAGCTCAACGATTCGTCGCTGCGCTACGAACCCGAAGTGAGCCAGGCGCTGGGCTTCGGCTTCCGCTGCGGCTTCCTGGGCCTGCTGCACATGGAGATCGTGCAGGAGCGCCTGGAGCGCGAGTTCGACCAGGACCTGATCACGACCGCGCCCAGCGTGGTCTACCAGGTGGTGCGCAACGACGGCGAAGTCATCATGGTGGAGAACCCGTCCAAGATGCCCGACGTTGGCAAGATGGCGGAAATCCGCGAGCCCATCGTCACCGTGCACCTGTACATGCCGCAGGAATACGTCGGCTCCGTCATGACGCTGGCCAACCAGAAGCGTGGCGTGCAGCTGAACATGGCCTACCACGGCCGCCAGGTCATGCTGACCTACGAGATGCCGCTCGGCGAAATCGTGCTCGACTTCTTCGACAAGCTGAAGTCGGTGAGCCGCGGCTACGCCTCCATGGACTACGAGTTCAAGGAGTACCGCGCCTCCGACGTGGTGAAGGTCGACATCCTGCTCAACGGCGACAAGGTCGATGCGCTGTCGATCATCGTGCACCGCAGCCAGTCGCAGTACCGCGGCCGGGCGGTGGTGTCGAAGATGCGCGAGATCATTTCGCGCCAGATGTACGACGTGGCGATCCAGGCGGCCATCGGGGTCACGATCATTGCGCGTGAGACAATCAAGGCACTTCGCAAGAACGTGCTCGCCAAGTGCTACGGCGGCGACATCTCCCGCAAGAAGAAGCTGCTCGAGAAGCAGAAGGCGGGCAAGAAAAGAATGAAGCAGATCGGTTCCGTCGAAGTCCCGCAAGAGGCCTTCCTCGCGATTCTGCAAGTCGAAGACTGATCACCACGAACATGGCATACCTCACCACCCTGGTTCTCGCGGCGTTCGCCAGCTACGTCGGCGCCTGGTATTTCGGCGCGCTCGAAGGCAACTTCGCGCTGCTGCTGTTCGTGGCCACGGTGGTCACCGGGGTCTACTGGCTGGCCGAGCGCTTCTACTTCCTGCCGCAGCGCGAACGCGCCGCCGCCACGCTCGAGAGCTCCATCGCCGAACGCAACACGCGGCTGGCGGGGCAGGGCATCACCCAGGTCGACACCACCGACGCCAAGGCCAGCGAACGCCTGCTGATGCAGCCCTGGTGGCTCGACTGGACGGCGGGCCTGTTCCCCGTGATCCTGGTGGTGTTCCTGCTGCGCTCGTTCCTGTACGAGCCCTTCAAGATTCCCTCGGGCTCGATGATGCCCACGCTGCTGACCGGCGACCTGATCCTGGTCAACAAGTTCACCTACGGCCTGCGCCTGCCGGTCGTCAACACCAAGCTCACCGACGGCACGCCGCTGGCGCGCGGCGACGTGGTGGTGTTCCGCTACCCGCCCAAGCCCAGCATGGACTACATCAAGCGCGTGGTCGGCATTCCGGGCGACGAGGTGGCCTACCTGAACAAGAAGCTCACGATCAACGGCCAGCCGGTGGGCAAGGCCCCGATCGCCGACTACCTCGATGGCGAGTCGATGCGCATCCTGAAGCAGTTCGACGAAGACCTCGGCGGCAAGCAGCACAAGATCCTCAACGACGAGAACGCCCCCGCCTTTGTGCCGGGTGCCAGCGACTTCCCGTTCCGCGAGAACTGCCGCTACTCGGTCGAGGGCGTGGTGTGCAAGGTGCCCGAAGGCAACTACTTCATGATGGGCGACAACCGCGATAATTCGGCCGATTCCCGTTTCTGGGGATTCGTACCGGACAAGAACATCGTGGGCAGGGCCTTCTTCGTCTGGATGAACTTCGGCGATCTCGGTCGCATCGGTCCGTTTCAATAATTAATCAACAGTCAACGTTACTGTTCGAGGGGTAAGAGGGCATGAGAACCAACAGTCGGTCCGTCCGTGGCAGTGCCGCGCACCAGCGCGGCATCTCGTTCATCGGCCTGGTGTTCGTCGCGGCGGTGCTGGGCTGCGTGGGCGTTGTCGTCGCGCAGGTCATTCCGACGCTGATCGAATGGCAGGCCATCGACAAGGCCGCCAACAAGGCCAAGGAAGGCGCCACGGTGCCCGAGATCCGCGCGATCTTCGACCGCGCCCAGGCCATCGACGACTTCAAGTCGGTCAGCGGCCGGGACCTCGAGATCAAGAAGGTGGGCGACAAGGTCGTCGTGTCGTATGCGTACGAGCGCGAGATCCCCCTGTTCGGGCCGGCCTACCTGACGCTCAAATACAAGGGCGCGTCCCGCTGACCGCGGTGTCGAACAAGAAGGTGGACGGCAGCCTCGTCGCGCTGCAGGCGCGCCTTCAGTACACGTTCTCGGACCCGCGCCTGCTCCAGCTCGCGCTCACGCACCGCAGTTTCTCGGCCGACCACAACGAGCGCCTCGAGTTTCTCGGCGACTCGGTGCTGAACCTGGCCGTCTCACACCTGCTGTACATCCGTCTCTCGGAACTGCCCGAGGGCGACCTGTCGCGCGTGCGGGCCAACCTGGTCAAGCAGGACACGCTGCACCGGCTCGCGCTGGGGCTGGCGCTGTCGCCGCTGTTGCGCCTGGGCGAAGGCGAAGCCCGATCGGGCGGCCCGAACCGGCCCTCCATCCTGGCCGACGCGCTCGAAGCGCTGATCGGCGCGGTCTACTTGGACGCCGGCTTTGCCGCCGCGCAGGCGCTGGTGCACCGGCTCTACGAGGCGGTCGAGATCAATCCGCGCATGGAAGCCGCCGCGAAAGACCCGAAGACCGAATTGCAGGAATGGCTGCAGGGCCACAAAATGAAGCTGCCGGTGTACCGCGTGGCAGCGACGCTGGGTGCAGCGCACAAGCAGACCTTCGATGTCGAGTGCGAGGTGCCCGAGCTGGGCCTTCGCGAGCGCGGCATCGGCGGCTCGCGCCGCGCCGGCGAGCAAGCTGCCGCGGCCGCCATGTTGATCCGGCTCAAGGCACGCGGCGCCGCGTGAAATCAGAATGAACGATGTAACCAATCCCGCAGCGGGACCCGAAGACACCGCAGGCGACACGCCTGCCACCGGGCCGCAGCACTGCGGCCTGATCGCCATCGTCGGCAAGCCCAATGTGGGCAAATCGACGCTGCTCAATGCGCTGGTCGGCCAGAAGATCAGCATCACCTCGCGCAAGGCGCAGACCACCCGCCACCGCATCACCGGCATGCGCACGCTGGGCGCCACGCAGTTCGTGTTCGTCGATACGCCGGGTTTTCAGACCCTGCATGCCAACGCGCTGAACAAGTCGCTCAACAAGACCGTGCAGGGCGCGGTCGGCGACGTCGACCTGATCCTGTTCGTGGTCGAGGCCGGCAGCTTCACGCCGGCCGACGAGCGCGTGCTCAAGCTGCTGGGCAAGGGCATCCCCACGGTGCTGCTGGCCAACAAGCTGGACAACGTGCACCGCCGCGGCGACATCGCGCCCTGGCTGCAGACCATGCAGGCCAAGCACAGCTTCGCGGAGTTCGTGCCGATGTCGGCCAAGAATTCGAAGGACGTCGAGCGCCTGTTCGGCATCTGCGAGAAATACCTGCCCGAGCAGCCCTGGTTCTACGACGAAGACGAGCTCACCGACCGCAGCGAGAAATTCCTCGCCGGCGAGCTGGTGCGCGAAAAGCTCTTCCGCCTCACGGGCGACGAGCTGCCCTACACCTCGACCGTCATCATCGACAAGTTCGAGGAAGAGCCGCCCCAGAAGAAGGGCCAGAAGCGCCTGCTGCGCATTGCCGCCACCATCGTGGTCGAGCGCGACGGCCACAAGGCCATGGTGATCGGCGACAAGGGCGAGCGCATCAAGCGCATCGGCATGGAAACCCGCGTCGAGCTCGAGAAGCTGGCCGACGCCAAGGTGTTCCTCGAGCTGTGGGTGAAGGTGCGCTCCGGCTGGGCTGACGACGAAGCGCGCGTCCGTTCCTTCGGCTACGAATGAAGTGGCCGCCGCTCATCGCGTTTCGCATGAACCGGCTTACGTGCTCCATCGCTACGACTGGAGCGAGTCGAGCCTGATCCTCGAGGTTTTCACCCGCCACCACGGACGCATCGCGCTCGTGGCCAAGGGGGCGAAGCGGCCGAGTTCCAATTTCCGTCCCGTGCTGCTGCCGCTGCAGCCGCTGCAGCTGAACTACGGCGGCGACGCCGAGATCCGCACGCTGAAAGGCGCCGAATGGATGGGCGGCCACGTCATGCCGACCGGCGAGGCGCTGCTCTCGGGCTACTACGTCAACGAACTGCTGCTGCGCCTGCTGGCGCGCGACGACGCGCACGAGGCGCTGTTCGACGCCTACGCCGGCGTGGTGCAGGTGCTGGCCGGCGACCATGCGGGCGCCCAGGCCGCGACGCAGGCCGCCGCGCTGCGTGCCTTCGAGTTGCTGCTGCTGCGTTCGGTCGGCCTGCTGCCCTCGCTCGACGTGCAGACGCTCACCCTGGAGCCGCTGGCGGCCCGCACGCGCTACACCCTCGTGCCCGAAGCCGGCCTGCGCCAGGCGGCCAAGGACGAGGCCGCGCTGGCCGGCGCCGACTGGCAGGTGTTGCAGAGCGTGCTCGACGACCGCACGCCGTTCACCGCCACCCTGCGCGAGGTCGCGACGATGAACGCCGGCAGCAACAGTGCCCTGCGCAATCAGCTGCGGGCCTTGCTCAACTACCATTGCGGCGTGACCACGCTGCGCACGCGGCAAATGATGAGAGATCTGCAAGCGCTCTAGCCCGGCGCATGATCGATCGAAACGCCAACCTGAGAACCGAAGCCATGCGTCTGGGTGTCCTCGTCTACGTCGACGACAAGAAAGAAATCGTCGACGAGTTCCACTGGCTGTACCGGAGCATGATCGTCTCCGGCGTCTTCGCGCGCGGCGGGGAGCTGATCGCGGTGTGCCACCCGAACGTGATCGCCCGGCTGCCCACCGACGACCGGATCGTCGTGATTCCGGGCCTGCCCTACGCCGACCAGCACGCCGAGTGGGCGGGCTACGGCTACATCAATTCGATCGCGAACCTGTGCGACCCGGCGGTGCTCGCCGTGTGCCGCAGCTACGACGCGATCCTCAAGACCGACTGCGACACCTTCGTCACGCCGGCGCTGGCCAGCTTCGAGCCGACCGGGCTGTGCTTCGGCTTCGGCGCCTACGCGTACCAGGAAGAGGTGCGCCGCAAGCTGTCCGAATGCAGCGCGCGCTGGGGCTTTCCGCATTCGGGGCTGCACAACGTGGGCGCCTCGGTGCTCGGGCCGACCGAGTTCGTGGGCAACTTCGTGCAGGCCCAGCTGGACTACTGCCACAAGCTGCTCGACGAAGAGTTTCGCGACTTCCAGGGCGAGTGGCCCGGCTGGTGCAAGAACGTGCTCACCATGTACGCCGGCGAGCTGGCACTGCGGCGCACCTACCCGCAGCGCTGCTCACTGGGCCTGCTCGACCACCTGCCGTACACCGACCGCAGGCTGGGCGGCGACGTGCTGCACATCCACGGCTGGCACACCGACCAGTACTGGTCCAAGCACCATTTCCGTGCCGGCGCCTACGACCACATGGCGCCCGGCGACATCGACAGGACGACGCTCGGCGGCTACTGTCACTGGCTTGCCGTCACCCCCACCGACGACCTTCGGGCCGGCGCGGGCGGCGAATGAACGAAGAGAAGAAAGCGATTGCGTCCATGAGCGATACCTCGTCCTCCCTCCCTCGCACCACCACGGCCCTGTCGATCAACCTCAACAAGGTCGCCCTGGTGCGCAACACGCGCCACCTCGGCATCCCCAGCGTGGTGGGCGCTGCCCAGGCCTGCCTGGCGGCGGGCGCGCAGGGCATCACCGTGCACCCGCGGCCTGACGCGCGCCACATCCGCGCGCACGACGTGAGCGACCTGTCGGAACTGCTCGCCAAGGACTGGCCGGGCATCGAGTTCAACATCGAAGGCAACCCCTTCCACAACCTGATGGACTTCGTGCGCGAGCTCAAGCCGCACCAGGCCACCTTCGTGCCCGACAGCGAGACCCAGTCGACCAGCGACCACGGCTGGAGCTTCCCGGAAGACGCCGAGCGCCTGCGCCCGTTGATCGCCGAAGCCAAGGCACTGGGCGTGCGCGTGAGCCTGTTCATGGACCCGATCCCCGAGATGATGGCCGCCGTCAAGGCCGTGGGCGCCGACCGCGTCGAGCTCTACACAGAGGGCTACGCCGCCTCGCGCGGCACGCCGCAGGAAGCCGCAGTGCTCGCGCGCTACGTGGCCGCGGCGCAGGCCGCCCACGCGGCGGGCCTGGGCGTCAACGCCGGCCACGACCTGAGCCGCGACAACCTCACGCCGTTCCTGCGTGCCGTGCGCGGCGTGCACGAGGTGTCGATCGGCCATGCCTTCGTCGCCGATGCGCTCGAACTCGGGTACGCCGCGACCACGCGCGACTACCTGCGCTGCATCGCCGACGCCGCATGATCTACGGCATCGGGACCGACATCTGCGACGTGCGCCGCATCGCGGCCACCTTCGAGCGCCAGGGCGAGCGCTTCGCCCGCCGG
Organism: Variovorax sp. GW460-12-1-14-LB1; assembly: GCF_059423605.1. NCBI lineage: Bacteria > Pseudomonadati > Pseudomonadota > Betaproteobacteria > Burkholderiales > Comamonadaceae > Variovorax > Variovorax sp. GW460-12-1-14-LB1. Next base: position 40,358 of record NZ_JBWKYF010000006.1, on the reverse strand, counting down.
GTGCTGAGCGACGCCGAGTTCGCCATCTGGCAGGCCCGCGCCGCACGCTGGCCCAAGCGCGGCCTGAGTTATCTGGCCACGCGTTTTTCCGCCAAGGAGGCCTTCAGCAAGGCCATCGGCTTGGGCATGCGCATGCCGATGAGCTGGCGCCTGTGCGAGATCGCCAACCTGCGCAGCGGCAAGCCGGTGATCGTGCTGCACGGCGAGCTGAAAGACTGGTTCGAGGCGCAGGGCCTGACGGCGCACGTGACCGTCACCGACGAAACCGAGTACGCCGCCAGCTTCGTGGTGGTGGAAAAGGCCTGAAGACTCCCGGCGGCCACGCCGACCGACCGACAGACACCGAGACATGACCGACCTGAACCACGCGCCGCTCCTCATCGATGTGGCCGGCACCGAACTCACCGCCGCCGACCGCCGGCGCCTCGCGAACCCGCATGTGGGCGGCGTGATCCACTTCACCCGCAACTGGCAGGACCGCGCGCAGGTGACCGCGCTGAACGCCGAGATCAAGGCGATCCGGCCCGACCTGCTGATCTGCGTCGACCACGAAGGCGGTCGGGTGCAGCGCTTTCGCACCGACGGCTTCACGCGGCTGCCCTCGATGCGCAGCCTGGGCGAGCTGTGGATGCACGATGCCCTGCGCGCTACGCAGGTCGCCACCGCCGCCGGGCAGGTGCTGGCCGGCGAGCTGCGCGCCTGCGGTGTCGACTTCAGCTTCGCGCCGGTGCTCGATCTGGACTACGGCGGCAGCAGCGTGATCGGCGACCGCAGCTTCCACCGCGACCCGCGCGTGGTCGCGCTGCTCGCCAAGAGCGTGATGCACGGCATGCTGCAGATGGGCATGCGCAACTGCGGCAAGCACTTTCCGGGGCATGGTTTCGTGCAGGCCGATTCGCACGTCGAGATCCCGGTCGACCAGCGCAGCCTGAAGGCCATCCTGGCCGACGACGCACGGCCCTACGACTGGCTGGCGGGCACGCTCGCGGCCGTCATGCCAGCGCACGTGATCTACCCGAAGGTCGACAAGCGGCCGGCGGGCTTCTCTGAAAAATGGCTGAAGGACATCCTGCGCCAGCGCTTTGCGTTCGACGGCGCGGTGTTCAGCGACGACCTGAGCATGGAAGCCGGGCGCTACATCGACGGCCAGTTGCTGAGCTACACCGACGCCGTGCTAGCGGCCCTTGCGGCGGGTTGCGACCTGGCGCTGCTGTGCAACCAGAGCATCGGCGAAGGCCGGCCGCTGGACGAGATGCTCGACGGCTTCACCGCCGCGGCGGCCGACGGTCGCTGGCAGGGCGATGCGGCCAGCGAGGCGCGGCGCCGGTCGCTGTTGTCGGGCGGTGAAGCGCTGGGTTGGCAGGCGCTCACGGCCTCGACGCGCTACGTGCAGGCGCAACGCCTGCTGGCCGGCGCTCAGTCGCGGAAGGGCCGCACCGGCAGCTGATTCGCCGCGGGGCCGAGCAACGCGGCCACCTCGGGCGTCTCGAACAGCGATTCCAGCCAGGGCTTGTCGGCCAGGCCGGCCTGGAAGAACACCTGCAGCAGCCGCAGGGTTTCGGTGCGCAGCGCGCGTGCCAGCATTTCAGCGTCGATCCGCGGCGTGACGGTGGGCGCAAGCGCCGCGCAGGCCTGCGCCACGGTGCGCAGCAGCTGTTCGGCGAAGTCGCGCTGCGGCGGCCACAGGTGCGCGTAGAGCTGGGCGATGAGGTCGATGTCTTCCACGCGGCTGCGTGGCAGCAGATGGCGCAGCAGCGCGCGTCGCGCGCGCATGGCGAGCGACGCGGCGTGCGCGAGGTCGGCCGGCGGCGCGACGGGTGCCGCACGGTGCAGCAGCTCGGGAATGACCGCGAAGCGCGCACCGGCCACGATGCAGCGGCACAGCATCTGCAGTGCATCGTGCACAGCGAACTCGGGGTCGTGGCGCACGCCGGTGCGTTCCAGGAAGCGGCGGCGCACCAGGCAGGCCGACAGTCGCAGCGGCTCGGGGCCCAGCGCTTCGGCCACGATTTCATCGTGCCGCTGGGCGTACTTCAGCGGTCCGGCGGGCGTCTCGCTCCAGCAGCCGACGATGTCCAGGTCCGGGCAGGCGGCGAGCAGTGCGGCCTGCCGCTGCAGGCGGCCGGGCAGGGCGCGGTCGCCCGCATCGGCGAAGACGACGTGCTCGCCGGTGGCTTGTGCGAGCGCAAGGTTGCGCAGGGTGGCGCGGTCGCAGGCCATGGGCAGCGCGATCCAGCGCAGGTCGGGGGCGATGGCGCGCGCCTCGCTTTCGGCCACTGCGGGCAGGCCTGCCGCCACCACGACCAGTTCCAGCGCCACGTCGGCCTGTGCGGCCCAGTCGCGCAAGTCGTGCAGCCAGTCGTCGCGGCTGCCGTCGGGCACCACGCTGACGGTGAGGCAGACCGTCACGCGCGGCATCGCCACGGGCGGCACGCGGTCGGGCTGCTGGGCGCGCCAGGCGAAGTAGCGTTCGAGCGCGGGGCCGATGTCCGGCGGCGCGAAGGCCCGCTCGAGCGTGTCGAGCCCGTCGCGTTCGAGCTGCGCGCGGCGCGGCGCATCGGCGACCAGCGCGACCACGGTGTCGACCAGCTGGTCGTAGGGCACGCCCACCACCGCATCGCGGAAGGCGGGGTCGATCTCGCTGCCGGGGTAGAGCTCGCAGACCACGGCCTTGCGATGGCGCAGCAGGATCGACAGCCGCGGCGTCTCGACCACGCGGGATTCTTCCCAGTTGTGCAGGTTCAGCATGACCTTGGCGCGGCGCATGCGGTCTTCGCGCTCGGCCTGAGTCCAGAACCCGCCGCGCGTCATCTCGACGCGCAGGCCGCGCGCCATCAGCGCTTCCAGCACGTCGATCCGGCGCTGCGTGAACGAACCGAAGAAGCAGACGTCGATGTCGCGCTCCTCCTCGGGCAGGACTTCCGACAACGGCAGGATGCGGGCCGCGTCGGGCTCCCAGCCCAGCGGCACGTAGTCGGCGTTCTGGTAGCCGAGCTCGCGGTGGCGATGGAAGTTGGTCTTGCTGTACTCCCACAGGTAGCAGCGCGGGAGCAGGTCGAGGTAACGGTCGTTCCAGGCATGCGTGCCTTCGACCATCGGCTCGAAGTTGACGACGATGCAATTCGGGTGGAACGGCTCGAGGCTCTGCCAGGGGAAATTCCAGAAGAAGAACAGGATGTTGATCGCGCCGGGGTCGATGTTCGCCGGCGTGTAGCTCGTCGGGTAGCCCAGCCGCTCGGCCGCCAGGCGGTAGGTCCGCACGATGTCGCCGCAGACCGCGTCTTCGGACAGTGACGTGAAGTGCAGCCGTGGCAGGGTCATGGGCGACGACTGTACCGGGTCAGTCCGCGGCCCGCGCGCCCCCCGCCCCCGGCCCCCCCGGGGCGGGCGCGCCCACGGCCGCGGGCCACAGCGGCGCGCCGCCCGCCTCCAGGTGCGTCAGGTACAGGCGCAGCTCGAACTCGAAGCGGTGGTACTCGGGCTCCATGTGCGTGCACAGCGCGTAGAAGGGCTTGTCGTGGTTCTTCTCGCGCGTGTGGGCCAGCTCGTGCACGACGATCATGCGCAGCCATTCGAGCGGCACGGTCTTGAACAGGCTGGCCACGCGGATCTCGCGCTTGGTCTTGAGCTTGCTGCCCTGCACGCGCGCGATGGTGGTGTGGGTGCCCAGCGCATGGCGCACCACATGCAGCTTGTTGTCGAACACGGCCTTGGCCAGCGGCTCGGCCTTGCGCATGTACTCGCCCTTGAGCTCGCAGGCGTAGTCGTACAGCGCGCGGTCGGTGCGGATGTCGTGCAGGCCGGCGTAGCGTCCGCGCAGCAGGGCGCCGAGCTTGTCGGCCGCCATCAGCTCGCTCACCTGCGCCAGCAGCGCGGGCGGGTACGCGGACAGGTACTTCATCGGTGGCTCACCCCGCCGTGCGTGCCGAATAGGCGAGCCCCGCCGCCACGCCACCGAGCAGGTCGCCCTCGATGAGCGGCACGCCGGCGAAACTCGCGCGCAGCGCCCGCTGGAACGGGCGCAGGGCCGACGAGCCGCCGGTGAGGTAGATGGCGTCGAGGTCGCCGCTGCGCAGGCCGGCGCGCTTCACGCAGGCGTGGGCGCAGGCCACCACGTTCTCCAGCGGTGCCGCGAGCTGCTGCGCCATGTCGGCCGGCGTCAGCGCCGAGGCCAGCCCCGCCTCGATGCACGACAGGTCGATCTGCACCTCGGCGTCGCTGACCGAGCCGTTGATCTTGGCCTGCTCGACCTCGCTGGCGATGCGGTGGCCGTGGCGCTCCTCGAGCACCGTCATCAGGCGGTCGTGCAGCTGGCGGTCGCTGTAGCTGGTGCGCAGCTCGCGCGCCTGGCGCACGGCCTTCGGGGCGTAGAGCCAGTTGATCAGGTGCCAGGACGACAGCTCGAAGAACACCTTGCTGGGCACCTCGCGCCCGCTCGGGCCGAGGTGGCGCAGGCCGAGCAGCGGCATCACGCGCTCCAGGTTCAGGCGCTGGTCGAAGTCGGTGCCGCCGATGTGCACGCCGCTGGTGGCCAGCACGTCGTCGGCGCGGTCGGGGCGCGCCATGCGCTCGGGGCCCAAGCGCACCACGGTGAAGTCGGAGGTGCCGCCGCCGATGTCCACGATCAGGATCAGCGATTCGCGCGTGACGCGCTGCTCGTAGTCGAAGGCCGCGGCAATGGGCTCGTACTGGAAGGACACGTCGCGCAGGCCGGCGGCGCGCGCGGCGTGGCGCATGCTTTCCTCGGCGCGCTGGTCGCGCTTGGCGTCGTCATCGACGAAATGCACCGGGCGGCCGATGACCACGCGCTCGGGGCGCTGGCCCAGCTCGCGTTCGGCGCGCGTCACCAGCTCGTGCAGGAAGCGCGCGATGATGTCCTCGAAGCTGACCAGCCCGTCGTAGACGGCGGTTTTTTCCTGCATCAGCGGGCTGCCGAGCAGGCTCTTGAGCGAGCGCATGAGCCGGCCTTCGACGCCGGACAGGTACAGCGCGATGGCGTCGCGGCCGAAGTGCGTGCTGCGGTCCTCGGCGTTGAAGAAGAGGGCGGTCGGCAGCGTGGTGGCGCTGCCCTCGATGGGCAGCAGGCGCGCGGCCTCGCCGGGGGGGGCAAAGGAAACCGCGGAATTCGAAGTGCCGAAATCGATGCCGATGGCCGGGGTGCGTAGGGGATTCATTCAAGCAGGAAATCGGAGGGCCCAAGAGTGTAGAGGGTCGGCCGGAGCGCGCGATAGACTGCGCCCCAATGACCACCCCACCCGGACGCCGTCGATGCCGCTGTGCCTGACCTTCTTCGACCGGCTCGACGAGCCGGTGCTGCGCAACCACAGCCACTACTGCCGCCGTTTCGGCTACCCCCATGCCTGGGTGGAGAGCGAGCGCGCGGGGCATCCCGCGCTGCGCGACTGCGCGAAGTACGCCGAGATGCTGCGCCGCCTGCGCGGGCTCGACGAAGGCGACTGGCTGCTCTTTCTCGACGGCGATTCGGTGGTGTTCCACCCGGTGGCTGTCGAAACGCTCCTGGAAGGCCGCGACCTGCTCGTGGTCGACGGACCCAAGGGCCTGCCGCTGTGCAACCTGATGATCCTGCGCAACACGGCGGCCAACCGCGCGCTGCTGCATGCGCTCATCCGGGCGGCGAGCCAGGTCGTCGCGCGCGTCACGCCCCGCCTCGACGCCGCGGCGTTGCTGCGTCCGGCCGGCATGCTGCCGTGCAACGGGCTCATCGGCGACTGCTACGTGAACGTCTCGTGGCGCATCGCGAACTGGTTCACCGCCCGCATCTTCGTGGTGCACCTGGCGCCCCTGGTGGAGCTGGATGCCGAAGGTCGCGTGCTGGATGAGCTGCTGCACGACGCGAACCTGCAGCGCCTGCTGGTGCGCCGGGTGAATGCGGCGTTGACCGACGGCGAGCCCGTGCTGCCACCGCCGGCCTACCCGGCGATCTCGGAAGACGCCTATTCATGCGTCAACCCGCAGGCGCCCATCGCCTTCGTCACGCTCTACACGCACCACATCAACGACTACGCGCGCGTGTCGGAGCACAACGTGCGGCGCTACTGCGAGCGGCACGGGTACGGCTACCACGTCTACCGCGCCATCCCGGGCGAACTCGATCCGTCGATCAGCGGCGCCTGGGTGAAGAGCTGGCTTGTGAAGCGGCATCTCGCGCAGCACCAGTGGGTGGTTTGGATCGACGCCGACACCCTGTTCGTCAACCAGGCCCAACGCATCGAGCCGCTGCTCGAAGGTTGCGACCTGCTGTTCGCCAAGGACATCGGCGCGTGGGACGTCAACTCGGGCGTGATGGGGTTCCGCCACACCGAGCGCAACCTCGAACTGCTCACGCAATTGTGGGAGCGCATCACCGGCGTCGACGACAAATCGACCGTGTACGCCAGCCAGGGCGACCAGTACTACACGAACGTGGTGCTGGGCGAGCACGGCCTGATCGGTGACGCGGTCGTGACTGACCTGCTGAGCATCAACACGCCGCCACACCTGGCAGGCGACGACAGCCTGCTGGTGCACTTCGTGGGGCTCGGGGAGCCCTACCGGTCGGTGTACATGGCGGACGTTGACGCGCGCTCCAAGCGCCTGGGCTGAGCGGGCGGCACGCGCCGCGCTTCAGCCGCCGAAGGTGTAGGTCGTCGGGTAGCTGTTCGACGCCATCTCGCGCTCGCTGTCGTCGCGGAAGTCGCCGTGGTGCGGGCTGAGCAGGTAGAGGTTGCGATCGGCGCACAGCCGCGCCAGGTCGTCGGCCGATGCGACCTGCAGCGAGAGCCCGCCCAGCGTCAGCACCAGGGGGAAGGGCTCTGCCTGGTGGCGCTCGTAGATGCCGCGGCCTTCGCCGAGGTAGTCGAGCCGGTGGTCGATCACGCGAAAGCCCGTCTGGTAGAACATCTTGCGCGCGTCGAAGTCCGTGAAGAAGCGCAGGTGCGTGAAGTCGAGCAGGCCCCAGTGGGTGTAGTGCCAATGCCCGCGCATGGCGTCGTACAGCATCGGCAGGTTGGACGCGTTCGGCAGGCTGACCAATATTTGCGCATCCGGCGCGACGATGCGCTTCAGGCCGCTGAGCAGCTGCCACGGATTGACGAGGTGCTCGAGCACGTCGAACAGGCACACGAGGTCGAAGGGGCGCGTGAGCCCCATCGCGGCGAAGTCGACGGTTTCCACGTCCTGTTCGACGACCTTGTCGAAATGCGCGCGTGCCACCTGCGCCGCCGAGGCGTTGAACTCGCAGCCCCAGAGCTCGCAGCCGGGGTGGCGCCGGCGCAGTTCGTGGCCCACGCCACCGGAGCCGCACCCGATGTCGAGGGCGACCGTGGGAGGACGCTGGATCATGTCCAGGCACTCGGGCCTGGGGTTGAACGGGTAGACGTATTCCTTCTTGTCGCGGTCTTGCCAGAGAAAGTCGGTCACGGACAGCGTCCCCGTCGGGTGGGTCAGCCTTCCCGGCGCAGCGCCGGGAACAGGATCACGTCGCGGATGCTCGGCGAATCGGTCAGCAGCATCATCAGGCGGTCGATGCCGATGCCGCAGCCGCCGGTGGGCGGCATGCCGTATTCGAGGGCGCGTACGAAGTCGTGGTCGTAGAACATGGCTTCGTCGTCGCCGCTGTCCTTGGCGGCCACCTGCGCGTTGAAGCGCGCGGCCTGGTCTTCGGCGTCGTTCAGCTCGCTGAAGCCGTTGCCGAATTCGCGGCCGGTGATGTACAGCTCGAAACGCTCGGTGACCTCGGGGCGCTCGTCGTTGGCGCGTGCCAGCGGCGAGATCTCGGTCGGGTGCTCCATGATGAAGGTCGGCTGCCAGAGCTTCTCTTCGACGGTCTCCTCGAAGTACATCACCTGCAGGCTGGCGAGGCTGCGCTGCGAGAGCTTGTCCTTTTCTTCGCTCAGGCCGAGCTTGCGCAGGGCGTTGATGAGCCAGGCGGTGTCGTCCACGCCATCACCGGCATCGGTGTGCTTGAGGATCGCTTCGCGGATCGTCAGGCGCTCGAAGGGCTGCGTCAGGTCGACGGCCTTGCCGCCGTAGGTGAGCTGCTGCGTGCCCACGGCCTTGTCGGCGATGGTGCGGATCAGCGTCTCGGTGAAGTCCATCAGGTCGCGGTAGTTCCAGTAGGCCGCGTAGAACTCCATCATCGTGAACTCGGGGTTGTGCCGCACCGAGATGCCCTCGTTGCGGTAGCTCCGGTTGATCTCGAACACGCGCTCGAAGCCGCCGACGATCAGGCGCTTGAGGTACAGCTCGGGCGCGATGCGCAGGAACATTTCCTGGTCGAGTGCGTTGTGGTGTGTCTTGAAGGGCTTGGCATTCGCGCCGCCCGGAATGGGGTGCAGCATGGGCGTCTCGACCTCGAGGAAGTCGTTGGCCACCATGAACTCGCGCAGCGCGCTCACGGCCTTGCTGCGCGCGGTGAAGCGCACGCGGGCCGACTCGTCGGTGATCAGGTCGACATAGCGCTGGCGGTACTTCTGCTCCTGGTCGGACATGCCGTGGAACTTGTCAGGCAGCGGACGCAGGCTCTTGGTGAGCAGGCGCAGGCGGCTGACCTTGATCGACAGTTCGCCGGTCTTGGTCTTCATGAGCGAGCCTTCGGCACCGAGGATGTCGCCGAGGTCCCAGCGCTTGAAGTCGGCATACGCCTCTTCGCCGATGGCGTCGCGCGTCACGTACAGCTGGATGCGGCCGGTGGCGTCCTGCACGGTCGCGAAGCTGGCCTTGCCCATCACGCGCTTGAGCATCATGCGGCCGGCCACGCTGACGGCGACGGCCTGTGCTTCCAGGGCTTCCGGCTCGGTGCCGCCGTGCTGCTCGACCAGCGCCGCGGCGCGGTGGCCGGGCTTGAAGTCGTTCGGGAACGCGACCCCCTTGCCTTCGGTCTGCGCCGTGCGCAGCAGCTTGAGCTTTTCGCGGCGTTCGACGATGAGCTGGTTGTCGTCGGCCGTGGACGTGGGAGAAGAGGAGGGCAGTTGTTCGTCGGACATGGGAGGCGTGTGGGGGCGCAGCAAGAAGAGGAGGGTGTGCGCGGGCCGTGCATTTTAGCCCATCGGCCTTGAGCGGAATCGGCCTGAAGCGCCCGTCAGTTCTGTGAGAGTTGCTATCAAAAGTAGAGCTTGACCCTCAGCGTTTTCAGCCGTTCGGCGGTGTCGCGGCGTCTGGCGTGCCGGCGTGGCGGTGCGCGATCCGTTGGGCGTCGTGCTGCATCACCAGCGTGCGCAGGCGATCCGGGTAGCCCATGTAGTGCAGCATGAAGCTGTCGCCGTCGTACAGCGCGGGGTGCGAATTGAAGGACACGCCGTCGGAACGCGGCATGGCCGCGTCGCCGCCGGCCTCGGCCCAGGCGGCGACGAAGAAGGCCTGGTCGCCGCCCGAGGCGTAGACGCCGCGCTTGTCCTGCACGGCGTCGATGAGCGCCTGCACGCGCTGCAGGTAGGCGATGCAGGCCGGCGTGTTCGAGAACACCATGAAGCCGCTGTTGAATTCGTAGCCCGACACGTCGCGCGCCAGCGCCACCGGCCGGCCGCGCAGCAGGGAGGCCAGCGTCCGTGCACGGTCGTGGATGAGGATGTCGGCGTCGACCCACGCGACCTGTTCGTGTTCGGCCAGGTGCTTGAGCAGCAGCCGGGGCTTGATCCAGTTGCCGGCCACGCGGCCCCGCAGGTCGGCGGGCAGGTCGCGGTAGACGTGGTGGGTGTGGCCGTGGTGGTCGGCGTACGCGGCGATGTTGCGCTCCGACAGCGTGGCATAGCCGGCGATGTTGGGCGTGTAGCTGGTCAGCAAGGCGACGGGGCGGCCGGGGTTGCGCACGTCGTAGTCCGGCTGGCCCGTGGGGGTCGGCGGCAGGTCGTCGTAGAGCTGGCCGTCGCGTGCCAGCACCGCGTTCAGGTGCGCGACGAAGAGGCTCCGCACCCGCATGTCCTGGACATCGATGTGGACCGCGGGGTTGAACGAGAGCACGAAGGCCGAGACCTCGGGCAGGTAGTGGCCGAAGCGCGCGAACAGCAGGTTGGGGTAGTGCCGGCCGTCGATGAGCTGGTGGTGCGGATGGGCCGCCAAGCCTTCGAGCTCCCGGTGCGCCCAGCGGTCGGTGCCTGCGTCGGGCGCGATGCGCAGGCGCTCGAGCACGGACGCGACCAGGGCCGTCGCCTCGGGGCCCGCGCGCAGCATGAAGCAGCTGCCTTCGGGGCGGTGGTGGTGCTCGTTCTCGGCGATCCAGTAGGGCGCGTCGCCGATCACGGCGGGGGCCGGCAGGGGCGCGAGAAAGGCCGCGTCGTCGTCCGCGAAGACCAGCAGCGTGCCGTCGGGCGCATCGGCAAGCGCGGCGCTCACCACGCTGTACTTGTAGACCAGCAGCGTGCGCGCGCTGTTGTGCGGCGTGCCGATGGCGTGCAGGCGGTGCGCGTAGCCCCAGCGGGCGCAGTAGGCGCGGTGGTTGTCTGCGAAGGCCTCCGCGCCCGCGCGCAGCAGGATCGAGTGGAAGCGGACCGGCGCCGGGCTCATCTCGCGGCGGGCCGTGTCTAGTCGGTGATGCCGGTGCGCGCCAGCAGGTCGCTCACCAGCTCCAGCCGCATCAGCGGGCTGTCGAGTTCCATCAGCCGCTGCTTCAGCTCGACCTGCATCGGCACCAGCTCGCACCAGCGGTTGGCCACCCACCCGCAGTCGTCGAGGCGATAGGGCGCGCCGATCGGCAGGCGCACCGTGTCGCCCTGTGCGTGGCGGCGCTCTTCGAGGGTGTCGATCAGGCGGCGCAGCGCGGTGGCGGTGTGGCGCAGGTCGTCGGGAATTTCGAGGTCGACATCGTCGGCGACGGCGTCGACCTCGGCGATCCACAGGCCGTGCTTCTGCAGCTCGCTGCTGCGCACGCGAAAGCGCTGCGTGCCGACGCATTCGATCTGCAGCAGGCCGCTTTGCAGCGCGTCGAAGGTGCGGATGTCGGCGAGCGTGCCGACGGCGGCAAAGCTTTCGGCTTCGGCGCCGGCCTTGCGCACCTCGGCGCCGCTCGTCAGGCTGACGACGCCGAACGGGGTGCCGGCCTTGCGGCACTTGCCGACCATGTCGAGGTAGCGGACCTCGAAGACACGCAGCGGCAGCAGGCCGCCGGGAAACAGGACCGTACCGAGCGGAAAGAGAGGAATGCGCACGTTGAAAAGGGCCGGGCCAGTCGCCGCGGTCAGCTGGGTTGAAGGATCAGGTTGAGGACGGTCGCGTGTTCGGGCCGCAGTATCCCCTGTGTCTGGAACGCGTGGCGCGCGTGATTGAGCAGGTTCAGGATCGACTGCTGGCACTCGCCGGCGCTCTGGCCCCAGCGCGTGTCGACCTCGGACAGGGCGCTGTGCGCCGCGCGATGCAGGTCGACCAGGTGGGCCAGCGTCTGGGGCATGTCGCCGGGGTTGCGGTACAGCGTGAGCAGCTGTTCGCACTCGCGGCCCCGCAGGCGCGGGAAGACCAGCGGCAGCAGGCGCCGGTAGATGCGGTCTTTCGAGGCGTAGAGCCGGTCGCGCGGCAAGGTGCGGGAGGTCATGCCCGGGTGGATGCGGTAGCGCGTCAGCGGCTCGGGCAGGTTCGCGAAGCGCGCGCCGTGCAGCATGCAGTCGACCCAGAACCCGAGGTCGTCGACGGCGTAGAGGTTGGGGTCGAACTGCAGCCCGTGCGCGCGGTAGAAGTCCAGGCGCCCGGTCGTGCTCTGGTTCGCGAGGTAGTCGTAGCCCTCCACCATGCGGGCCTTGATCGTCGCGTCGTCCAGCGGCAGGCCGGTGACGCCGGCCTGGTCCTGGAAGTGCTCGAGCTGGCTGCCGACGACGGTGACCGACGGGTTGCTTTGCAGGAACGCGACCTGCTTGGCGAAGCGCTCCGGCGTGGCGCAGTCGTCGTGGTCGACGCGCGCCAAGTAGGTGCCCCGGGCCATCGCCATCGCGAGGTTCATGTTGGCCGGCAGGCCGACGTTGCAGGCGTTGCGGTGCCGCCGGATGCGCGGGTCGTCGAAGGCCGCCAGGCGCTCCCAGGTGCCGTCGGTGCTGGCGTCGTCCATGACCAGCAGCTCGAAGTCGGTGAAGGTCTGTGCTTGCAGCGACTGCAGCGTCTCGATGAGGAACTCGCCGCTGTTGAAGGTGGGGAGCACGACGCTGAGCAAAGGCATGGGGTTCCGTAGGGCGGTGTGGCCGGGGGCGAGGCTTGTGGTCCAGAATCGGAGCAGTCGCGCGCGTGCGCACCTCCCTGCCCATCCGACATGTTGTACCAGATACCCTCGTTTCTTCTCGACGTGATCGTCGGCCTGCTCGGCGGCGCCTGCCTGCTGCGCCTGTACATGCAGTACCACCGCGTGCCCTTCGGCAATCCGCTGGGGCGTTTCGTGTTCGCCATCACCGACTGGATCGTGCTGCCGCTGCGGCGCATCGTGCCCGCGGTGAAGCGCTGGGACCTCGCGAGCCTGATCGCGGCCTGGCTGCTGGTGATGCTCAAGTTCCTGGTGCTGTGGCTGCTGGCCGGCAGCCTGGCGCGGATCACGGCTCTGCCGTTGGTGTCGCTGGTCGGCCTGCTGCAGCTGGCGGTGTCGGGCCTGACGGCGCTGCTGGTGGTGTATGCGGTGCTGTCGTGGATTCCCGGCGCCTCGCCGATGCTGCTCGACCTGATCTCGCGTCTGGCCGAGCCGCTGGTGCGGCCCTTCCGCCGCTTCATTCCGCTGATCGGTGGCGTCGACCTGTCGCCGCTGGCCGCCATCGTGGTGCTGCAGGTGGTGGCGATCGTGCTGGGCAACCTGCTGGTCTTCGCGTTCCGGCTCGGCGCCTGACGCGTCGGGGTACCCCAGACAACAAAACGCCCGCACCGCCTTTCGGCGTGCGGGCGTACAGGCCTGGGCCTGAAACGGTCAGAGCACCGCGTCGGCCGGCTGACGCAGCAGCATGGCCAGCGTGCTGGCGATGGTCTTGCGCAGTTCGCGGCGGTCGCTGATGAAGTCGATCGCGCCCTTGGTCTGCAGGAACTCGGCGCGCTGGAAGCCTTCGGGCAGCGTCACGCGCACGGTCGATTCGATCACGCGCGGGCCGGCAAAGCCGATCAGCGCCTTGGGCTCGGCGATCACCACGTCGCCCACGAAGGCGAAGCCGGCGCTCACGCCGCCCATGGTCGGGTCGGTCAGCACGCTGATGTAGGGCAGGCCCTTCTTCGCCAGGCGCGTGAGCGCGGCGTTGGTCTTGGCCATCTGCATCAGCGAGAGCAGGCCTTCCTGCATGCGCGCGCCACCGGTGGCGGTGAAGCAGATGAAGGGCACCTTCTGCTCGATGGCGGTCTCGACGCCGCGCACGAAGCGCTCGCCGACCACGCTGCCCATGGAACCGCCCATGAACTCGAACTCGAAGCAGGCCACGACCACGCTGATGCTGTGGACCGAGCCGCCCATGACGACCAGCGCGTCGGTCTCGCCGGTGTTCTCCAGCGCTTCTTTCAGGCGCTCGGGGTACTTGCGGCTGTCCTTGAACTTCAGGGCGTCGACCGGCAGCACTTCCTGACCGACTTCGTAGCGGCCTTCGGCGTCCAGGAAGGCATCGAGCCGGGCGCGGGCGCCGATGCGGTGGTGGTGGCTGCAGCTCGGGCAGACGTTCTGGTTGTGCTCGAGGTCGGTCTTGTACAGAACGGTCTCGCAGGCCGGGCATTTGATCCACAGGCCCTCGGGCACCTGGCGGCGCTCGGACGGGTCGGTTTGTGCGATCTTGGCGGGTAGCAGTTTTTCAAGCCAGCTCATGGGGGCTCCTTGTGAGGGCAGTGATTATCGACCAGCCGCGTTCTTGGCCGTGGCGGCCGGCAGCGCGTCGAGCGCCTCCCGGATGCCGGCCAGGAATTCGCGCACCGTGGGCACCACGTTGTCGCGGGGCTGGTCTTCGATGAGTTGAATGATCTTCGTGCCGATGACCACGGCGTCCGCCGCCGAGCCGATGGCCTGCGCCGTGCGCGCATCGCGGATGCCGAAGCCCACGCCGACGGGGATGCTCACGTGCTCGCGGATGCGCGGGATCATGCGCCCGACCGCCTCGGTGTCGAGATGGCCGGCGCCGGTCACGCCCTTGAGCGACACGTAGTACACGTAGCCGCTCGCGATGCGCGCCACCTGCGCCATGCGCTCGGGGGTGCTGGTGGGGGCCAGCAGGAAGATCAGGTCGATGCCGGCGGCTTTCAGGTCGGCGGCGAAGTCCTCGCACTCCTCGGGCGGGTAGTCGACGACCAGCAGGCCATCGACGCCGGCCGCGGCCGCGTCGCGGATGAAGGCCTTCTTGCCGTGCACGAGGTCGTAGCGCTCGACCGGGTTGGCGTAGCCCATGAGCACGACCGGCGTGGTCGTGTCTTTGGCGCGAAAGGCGGCCACCATGGCGAGCACCTGCTTCATGCCGACGCCCAGCGCCAGCGCGGCCTCGCCGGCCTTCTGGATCACGGGGCCGTCGGCCATCGGGTCGGAGAAGGGCACGCCCAGCTCGATCACGTCGGCACCCGCCTCGACCATGCCGTGCATGAGCTCGGGCGTGATGTCGGCGAAGGGGAAACCGGCGGTGACGTAAGGGATCAGCGCGCGACGGCCTTGCGTTTGCAGGGCCTGGAACTTGGCAGCAATGCGGCTCATCACTTGCCTCCCTTCACGCTCAGACCGCGCATCGAGGGGCGGTCGTAGAAATCGACACCCGACAGGTCGGCGACGGTGCCGATGTCCTTGTCGCCGCGGCCCGAGAGGTTCACGAGGATGGACTGGTCGGGGCGCATGGTCTTGGCGAGCTTCAGGGCGTAGGCCATGGCGTGGCTGGATTCGAGCGCGGGAATGATGCCCTCCGTGCGGCACAGGTAGTGGAAGGCTTCGAGCGCCTCGACGTCGGTGATGCCGACGTACTCGGCGCGGCCGATGTCGGCCAGGTAGGCGTGCTCGGGGCCCACGCCCGGGTAGTCGAGGCCGGCGCTGACGCTGTGCGTCTCGGTGATCTGGCCGTCGTCGTTCTGCAGCAGGTAGGTGCGGTTGCCGTGCAGCACGCCGGGGCTGCCGCGCAGGATCGAGGCGGCGTGCTTGCCGCTGTCCAGGCCTTCACCGGCCGCCTCCACGCCGATGAGGCGCGTGCCCGCGAACGGGATGTAGGGGTGGAAGATGCCGATCGCATTGCTGCCGCCACCCACGCAGGCGACCACCACGTCGGGCTGCTTGCCCTCGGCTTCACCGGTGATGCCGTCGGCCGCCAGCATGGCGGGCATCTGTTCGATGCACTCGGTGCCGATCACGCTCTGGAAGTCGCGCACCATCGTCGGGTAGGGGTGCGGGCCCGCCACCGTGCCGATGATGTAGAAGGTGTTCTCGACGTTGGTGACCCAGTCGCGCATGGCCTCATTGAGCGCGTCCTTCAGCGTCTTGCTGCCGGATTCGACGGGCACGACGGTCGCGCCCAGCAGGTTCATGCGGTAGACGTTGGGGCTTTGGCGCTTCACGTCCTGGCTGCCCATGTAGACCACGCATTCGAGGCCGTAGCGCGCGCAGATGGTGGCCGTGGCCACGCCGTGCTGGCCGGCACCGGTCTCGGCGATCACGCGGGGCTTGCCCATGCGGCGCGCGAGCATCGCCTGGCCGATCACGTTGTTGATCTTGTGGGCGCCGGTGTGGTTGAGGTCTTCGCGCTTCAGGTAGATCTGCGCGCCGCCCATTTCGCGGCTGGTGCGCGCGGCATGGTAGATCGGCGAGGGGCGGCCGACGAAGTGCTTCAGCTCGTAGTGGAACTCGGCCAGGAAGGCCGGGTCGTCCTTGAACTTCGCATACGCGTCGCGCAGTTCGTTGATCGCGTGGGTGAGCGTTTCGCTCGCGAAGGTGCCGCCGTAGGGGCCGAAGTGGCCGCTGGCGTCGGGTTGCTGGTAGTCCTGGAATTGGCTTTGCATGGTTCTCGATCGATGGGCCGCAGCCCGAATGCGATCGGGTGCGGCGGCTAACTGGAGAAGGACGAAGCGTCGGCGGCCGAGGCTTTGACAGTGTTCGCCGCATCTGCGGCTCTCACGGCGGCGACGAATGCCCGGATCTTTCCGGCGTCCTTGAGGCCCTTGTGCCCGGGACCGTCGATTTCAACGCCCGAGCTCACATCAACGGACAGCGTCTTGCAGCGCGTCCGCAGGCTGTGAATGCCATCGCTCACGTTTGCATGTGTGAGCCCACCACTCAAGACGAGGTGAGCGTCGACGGCGGGTGGAAGAAGTGACCAATCGAAAGCCTTGCCGCCTCCGCCATAACCTTCGACATGGGCGTCGAGCAGGATGGCCTGGGCGCGGGAGTAATCGGACGCGTATTTTACGAGGTCGAAGCCGGCCCCGGCAGCCCCCAGCGGAATCCGGGCGGCGCGCATGTAACGAAAGCGTCCCGGGCCGGTGGCTTCCTCGCACTGTTCGGGCGTTTCTTCCCCGTGGAACTGGGCGATGGCGCCTTTCACGCGGGCCAGGGAGGCCAGGACTTCGGGAGTGTCCGCGTTCACGAACAGCAGCACGGGCGTGATGAAGGGCGGCAGGCGCGAGGCCAGTTCGGCGGCGCGCTCGACGCTCACGGCGCGCGGGCTCTTCGGGTAGAGCACGAAACCGATCGCGTCGGCACCGGCCTCGACCGCCGCGTCCACATCGGCCTCACGCGTGAGGCCACAGATCTTGATGCGCGTGCGTGGGGCGAGAGGAGCAGGGGATGTCATGGCGGGCCATCATACGAAGCCCGCTCGCCCTGGAACGTGGCCTCGGCCGGCAGACCCCACTTGGCGTCGTACAACGGGCCGAGAAAGTACAGGCCATCGGCGGAGAAGGTGGGCGCGGCCACCTTGCGGCTGCGCGCCTCGAGCACCTCGGTGATCCATTCGGGCCGCTCGTCGCCGCGGCCGATGCGCACCAGGCTGCCCATCAGGTTGCGGATCATGTGGTGCAGGAAGGCGTCGGCCTCGAACTCGAAATGCCAGCGGCAGCGTTCGCCATCGCCCACGCGGGTGATCTCGAGGCGCCGCAGGTCCTTGACCGGCGAGAGGGCCTGGCAGGCCGAAGCGCGGAACGAGCTGAAATCGTGCCGGCCGACCAGCAGGGCCGCCGCGGCGCGCATCGCATCGCCGTCGAGCGGGTACATCGACCAGCCGACCCGGCCCGCATCGAGGCTGGGCCGCACGGGCGACTGCGAGAGCACGTAGACGTAGCGACGCGCCAGGGCACTGGCGCGGCAATGGAATTCGTCGGGCACCGGGTGCGCCCACTGCACCGCGATGTCGTTGGGCAGGTAGCGGTTGGTGCCGCGCATCCAGGAGAACGGATCGCGTTCGACGTCGGTGTCGAAGTGCACCACCTGCATCAGCCCGTGCACACCGGCGTCGGTGCGGCCGGCGCACAGCGTGCTGACCCGGCTGCCGGCGGGCAGGCCGGCGAACTTCGCGAGGGCGGCTTCGAGCTTGTCCTGCACCGTGCGGCCCGAGCGCTGGCTCTGCCAGCCCTCGTATGCCTGGCCGTTGTAGCGGATGCCGAGTGCCAGCCTCACGAAGCGATCAGAAGGGCAGTCGGCAACCGGCTCAGCGCAGTTCGGCGAGCAGCTGCTTGGCTTGCGACTTGAGGTCGCCGGCGCTTTCGGCTTCGACTTCCTCGACCAGCGAGCGGGCGCCTTCGACGTCGCCGATGGCCTGCAGTTCGCGGGCCAGCGAGAGTTTCACGGCGTGCGGGTTGTCGTCACCGTCGTCGTCCAGGGCGGACGGCGAGGTGGCCACGGCCGCGGAGCGCGGTGCTTCGGCGACGGCGGAGCGGGCCGGCAGGCCGGCGAGGGCGCTCATGTCGAACTCGATGAAGCCGGAGTCGGCAGGCAGCGTGTCGCGCAGCATGGCCGGGCGGGTGTTGTGCTCTGCGTCGTTCAGCGACGAGGGGCGCGTGTGGGCCGTCAACGCGCCGGGGGCCGTGTCGAAGTCGTTTTCAAGGTCGACCGGCGCCGCGGCGTGGCCGTTGCTCAGCGGGGCCGGTGCGGCCGTCGGTGCGTAGACCGACTTCGGCAGGCTGGCACCCACCGGAGCAGGTGCCGGTGCGGGCGGCTGGGTCAGGTCGAGGTCGAAGTCCAGCGGTGCGACCGAGGGCATGAAGGCCGGCGGGGCCGACGCCACGGGCGGTGCGGCCGGAGGCGGCGGTGCCACGACGGCTGCTGCGGCTGCGACAGCGGGCTTGGCCGCGGCTGCCAGTGCGCCGGCGAATGCGGCGGTTTCGGCCTGGCTGGCGCCTCGCGCGGTGCCCGTGCCCGATTCGTACAGCGGGTTGCCCGGGTCGAGGTCCTTGCCCATGTCGACCACGCGGTTCCATTCGGAGCCCGCGCCGTTGGTCAGCTTGTGCACTTCGGTGGCCAGGCCGTCGAAGGCGCGCACGTCGCGGCGCTTGGCGTGGATTTCGAGCAGCTTGAGGTGGATGGCGGTGCGGTCCGGGTTCAGGCGCAGCGCTTCACGCAGGATTTCCTCGGCCTGCAGGTCGCGGCCGTAGGCGAGGTAGACGTCGGCCTCGGCGACCGGATCGACATCGCCCGCGTCGAGCTGGCTCGGCGAATACGACAGCGACGACACGGTGGAATCGCCGCGGTTCTTGGTGTCGACCGATTCGCCGCCGCTGGCGCCGAAGAACGAGTCCTTGGGAATACGGCTCTCGAGGAACACGCTTTCGCTCATTTCTTCGCGGCGGCGGCCCAGCACGCGGTACAGCAGGAAGCCGACCAGCAGCGCGATCAGCGCGGCGCCCGCGAGCATCAGCGGGTTGTCGAGCAGCTCCTCGAGGAAGCTGCGTTCCGGCGGGGGAGGCGGCGGTGCGGCCTTGACCACAGGCTTGGGAGCGACGATGGGCGCGGCGGCGGCTGCAGCGCTGGCTGCGGCTGCCACGGGCAGGGCGGCTGCGTCGGTGGCCGACGGTGCGGCGGCTGCGGCGGGTGCTGCAGCGGAGGCCGCGGCGACGGGGGCCGTTGCAGCGGGAGCGGTTGGTGCGGCTGCCGGCGCCGGCGTTGCCGGTGCGGTGGCTGCGGCGGCGGGGGCCGCGGCGGGTGCAGGAGCGGCCGCGACCGCTGGCGTCGGCGTCGTGGCACCGGCCAGCGGCGCGGGAACGGCGATGCCGGGCGTGGTGGCCGGCGCTGCAGGCGCGGCGGCCGGAGCGGACGAGCCGGTGCCGGCCTTGAGCTTGTTCAGCTCGTTGATGTTTTTCGTGAGTTCGGCGACGCGGTTGCTGCTGTCCTGCGCCTGGCGGGCCTGCGCGACCTTTTCATCGGCGGCGCGCGCGGCGGCGTTGCCTTGCGACACCGTGAGCTTGTCGGGTGCGCTGGCGGCGGCATTGCGGTCTTCCACGCTGGCCTGCAGCTTGCCCGAGGCCTGGCGGCTCGCGGCGGCCACGTTGGTGGTCGGGGCGTTTTCGGCGAGGCGCTGGCGGTAGCTGCCGAAGTCGCGGCTTTGCGCGGTGATCGTGCGGCGCGCGTCGGCGGCTGGCACGGCGCTCGCTGCGGCGGCGTTCGGCAGGTCGAGCACGGCACCGGCCTTCATCCGGTTGACGTTGCCGCCGACGAAGGCGTCGGGGTTGGCGTTCAGCAGCGCGACCAGCATCTGGTCGAGCGAGACATCGGCGGGCTTGTGGGCCGAGGCGATCTTGCCGGCGGTGTCGCCGCGGCGCACCGTGACTTGCTCGCCACTGCCGCCGCTGGGCGCGGCGACGGCGGCACGTGCCGGCGCAGGAGCTGGCGCGGCCGCAGGGGCCGGTGCAGCCGCAGCGGGTGCGGGCGTTGCAGCCACTGCAGGCGCGGGCTCGCGGCGCACGCGCGGGGCGGGCGCGGGGCGCTCGACCGGCGTGGCGATCTGCGGTGCGACGGGCGTCACCGGTGCGGCTGCCGCCTGGCGCGTGGCCGGCGGATCGAGCAGCACGGTGTAGTCGCGCACGATGCGGCCCGAGGCGCCGTTGGCTTCGAGCAGCAGGTCGATGAAGGGGTCGTTGAGCGGGCGGTTGCCGGCCAGGCGCACCACGTACTGGCCACCGGCGCGGCGCTGCAGCGTGGCTTTCACGTCGCCGAGGGCCGCGTTGTACGGGATGCCTGCGTTCTTGAAGGCTTCGGCCGTGGCGATGTTGATCTTCAGGCCTTCCGCCTCGTTGGCGGCCATTTCAGTGACATCGATCTCGGCGCGCAGCGGTTCGCCCAGTGCCGACTGCACCCGCAGCGGTCCCAGCGCGAAGGCGCTGGCGTCGGCGCTGGCCAGTCCCAGCGTCAGGGCCGCAGCGGCACCCAGGATGGAAAGGCGCCAGCCATTCGACGGCAGGGCGGGGCGGGCGGCCGAAGGGCGGGCCGCGGGCAACAGATGTCTTGTCATGCTGATAGGGGCGGCTCAGGCCCTGAATTTGTAAGAGGACGTTAGCATCATCAACATGCACTGACAAGGCAATGCGCCTGATCTACCCAGTGCGCGCATACTTCCGATGACATCCTGTGTTGCCTTTCGGCAACATTTTTGTATTTCAAGGCCCTGAGCTGCCCGCATCAGGCTTCGAGCAGGATGCGCAGCATGCGGCGCAGCGGTTCGGCCGCGCCCCACAGCAGCTGGTCGCCGATGGTGAAGGCGCCGACGTACTCGGGGCCCATCGCCAGCTTGCGGATGCGGCCGACCGGGATGTCCATGGTGCCCGTCACGGCCACCGGCGTCAGGTCCTTCACGGTGGCTTCGCGCGTGTTCGGCACGACCTTGGCCCAGGGGTTGTCGGCGGCGATCATCGCTTCGATGTCGGCCACCGGCACGTCCTTCTTGAGCTTGAAGGTCAGGGCCTGGCTGTGGCAGCGCATGGCGCCGATGCGCACGCAGAAGCCGTCCACCGGCGTGGCGGCGGTGCCGAAGCCCGCGCCCTGGCCGAGGATCTTGTTCGTTTCGGCGCCGCCCTTCCACTCTTCCTTGGACATGCCGTCGCCCAGGTCCTTGTCGATCCAGGGAATCAGCGAGCCGCCCAGCGGGGCGCCGAAGTTGGCGATTTCGGAGGCGCTCAGGTTCTGCTGCTTGTGCAGCACCTTGCGGTCGATCTCGAGGATGGCCGACTTCGGGTCGTCGAGCAGCGCGCGCACTTCGGCGTTCAGGGTGCCGAACTGGGTCAGCAGCTCGCGCATGTGCTGCGCGCCGCCGCCCGAGGCTGCCTGGTAGGTCATGCTGGTCATCCACTCGACCAGGCCGGCCTTGTAGAGGGCGCCCACGCCCATGAGCATGCAGCTGACGGTGCAGTTGCCGCCGACCCAGTTCTTGCCGCCCTTGGCGAGCGCGTTCTGGATCACGGGCAGGTTGACGGGGTCGAGCACGATGATCGCGTCATCGTTCATGCGCAGCGTGGAGGCCGCGTCGATCCAGTGGCCGTTCCAGCCGGCGGCGCGCAGCTTGGGGAAGACCTCGCTGGTGTAGTCGCCGCCCTGGCAGGTGATGACGATGTCGCACTTCTTCAGTGCCTCGATGTCGTTCGCATCCTTCAGCGCGGTTTCGTTCTTGGCCATCGCCGGGGCCTTGCCGCCCGCGTTCGAGGTCGAGAAGAAGACCGGCTCGATGAGGCCGAAGTCGCCTTCGGCCTGCATGCGGTCCATGAGGACCGAGCCGACCATGCCGCGCCAGCCCACGAGGCCGACCAGAGGTTGCTTGGATGCGTTCGCCATTTCAGTTTGCCCTTAGTGAAGAAAGAAAAAATCAGTCTTTTTTGCCCCCGACTCGTCGGCCGGGGGAGGGCGTGACGAAGCGGGCTGCGGTTAGCCGGTAATCGTCTTTTTGGTGATGGCTGCTACGACCGCGTCGCCCATTTCGCGGGTGCCGACGCGCTTCGTGCCTTCGGACCAGATGTCGCCCGTGCGCAGCCCGGAGGCGAGCACGTGCTTGACCGCCGACTCGATACGGTCGGCAGCTTCGGGCTGGTTGAGGGAGAAGCGGAGCATCATGGCAGCGGACAGGATTGTAGCCAAAGGATTGGCAACCCCTTTGCCAGCAATGTCGGGCGCGCTGCCGTGGCTGGGCTCGTACAGGCCCTGGTTGCTCGCATTGAGCGAGGCCGAGGGCAGCATGCCGATGGAGCCGGTGAGCATCGCGGCCTCGTCCGAGAGGATGTCGCCGAACATGTTGCCGGTGACGACCACGTCGAACTTCTTGGGCGCCTTCACGAGCTGCATGGCCGCGTTGTCGACGTACATGTGGTCGAGTTCGACGTCGGGGTACTCCTTGCCGACCTCGGTCACGATGTCCTTCCAGAACTGGAAGGTCTCCAGCACGTTGGCCTTGTCCACGCTGGTCACGCGCTTGCTGCGCTTGCGGGCCGCCTCGAAGGCGACGCGGGCGATGCGCTCGACCTCGGGGCGCGAGTAGCGCATCGTGTCGAAGGCTTCTTCAGCGCCGGGGAAGTGGCCGTCGGTGGCGATGCGGCGCCCGCGCGGCTGGCCGAAGTAGATGTCGCCGGTCAGCTCGCGGATGATGAGGATGTCCAGGCCCGCGATCAGCTCGGGCTTCAGGCTCGAGGCGTCCACCAGCTGCTCGTAGCAGATGGCGGGGCGGAAGTTGGCGAACAGGCCCAGGTTCTTGCGCAGCCCCAGGATGGCCTGCTCGGGACGCAGCGGGCGGTCGAGCTTGTCGTACTTCCAGTCGCCGACGGCGCCGAACAGCACCGCGTCGGATTCCTTCGCGAGCTTCAGCGTCGATTCGGGCAGCGGGTGGCCGTGCGCCTCATAGGCCGCGCCGCCGACCAGGGCCGATTCCATCTCGAACTTCAGGTCGAGGACTTCGAGCACCCTGACGGCTTCCGCCACGATTTCGGTGCCGATGCCGTCACCCGGGAGAACTGCGATTTTCATAAGTTGGTCTGAGGTTTTTTCTTGAAAACGGAAAGGCCGCCGATCACGAGATCATCGTGTGCGCGAGCCAGGGCTTCTGCGCCAGGCGCTCGGTCTCGAAGGCCTTGATCTTGTCCTTGTGGCGCAGCGTCAGGCCGATGTCGTCCAGCCCGTTGATCAGGCAGTACTTGCGGAAGGCCTGCACGTCGAACGCGAACTCCTGGCCATCAGGCTTCACGACGACCTGGCGTTCCAGGTCGATGGTCAGCGTGTAGCCCGGGAAGGCAAAGGCCTCGTCGAACAGCTGCGAGACCTGCGACTCGGGCAGCACGATCGGCAGCAGGCCGTTCTTGAAGCTGTTGTTGAAGAAGATGTCGGCGTAGCTCGGCGCAATGATGGCGCGAAAGCCGTACTGGTCGAGCGCCCAGGGCGCGTGCTCGCGAGACGAGCCGCAGCCGAAGTTCTTGCGCGCCAGCAGCACCGAGGCGCCGGCGTAGCGCGGCTGGTTCAGCACGAAGTCGGGGTTCGGCTTGCGGCTGGCCGGGTCCTGGCCCGGAAAGCCGGCGTCCAGGTAGCGCCACTCGTCGAACAGGTTCACGCCGAAGCCGGTCTTCTTGATCGACTTGAGGAACTGCTTGGGAATGATCGCGTCGGTGTCGACGTTCTCGCGGTCCATGGGGGCCACGAGGCCCTTGTGCACGGTGAATTTCTGCATGTGATGTCTCCAGATCAGGCGAAGGTGCGCACGTCGACGAAGTGGCCGTGCACCGCGGCGGCGGCGGCCATCGCCGGGCTCACGAGGTGGGTGCGGCCACCGGCGCCTTGGCGGCCTTCGAAGTTGCGGTTGCTGGTCGAGGCGCAGCGCTCGCCGGGCTCGAGCCGGTCGGCGTTCATCGCCAGGCACATCGAGCAGCCGGGCTCGCGCCATTCGAAGCCCGCGGCCTTGAAGATCACATCGAGCCCTTCGCGCTCGGCCTGTTCCTTCACCACGCCCGAGCCGGGCACGACCATCGCGAGCTTCACGTTCTTCGCGACCTTCTGGCCGAGCTTCTTCACCACGGCGGCGGCTTCGCGCATGTCCTCGATGCGGCTGTTGGTGCACGAGCCGATGAACACCTTGTCGATGAAGATGTCGTTCATGGCCTTGTTGGGCTCCAGGCCCATGTAGACCAGCGCGCGCTCGATAGCGCCGCGCTTGCTGGCGTCCTTTTCCTTGTCGGGATCGGGCACGCGGCCGTTGATCTCGACCACCATCTCGGGCGAGGTGCCCCAGGTGACCTGCGGCTGGATCTGCGTGGCGTCGAGTTCGACCACGGCGTCGAAGGTCGCGCCGGGGTCGGACTGCAGCGTGCGCCAGTAGCTCACGGCCTGGTCCCATTCGACGCCGGTGGGCGCGAGCGGGCGGCCCTTCACGTAGGCGATGGTCTTCTCGTCGACCGCCACCAGCCCGGCGCGCGCGCCGGCCTCGATGGCCATGTTGCAGACCGTCATGCGGCCTTCCATGCTCAGGTCGCGAATGGCCGAGCCGGCGAATTCGATCGTGTAGCCCGTGCCGCCGGCGGTGCCGATCTTGCCGATGATGGCCAGCACGATGTCCTTGGCCGTGCAGCCCAGAGGCAGCTTGCCTTCGACCTTCACGAGCATGTTCTTGGCCTTCTTGCCCAGCAGTGTCTGCGTGGCCATCACGTGCTCGACCTCGCTGGTGCCGATGCCGTGCGCGAGCGCGCCGAACGCGCCGTGCGTGGAGGTGTGCGAGTCGCCGCAGACCACCGTCATGCCTGGCAGCGTCGCGCCGCTTTCCGGGCCGATCACGTGCACGATGCCCTGGCGCTTGCTCAGGAACGGGAAGAACGCGGCGGCGCCGAATTCGGCGATGTTGTGGTCCAGCGTGGTGACCTGCTCCTTGCTGGTCGGGTCGGCAATGCCTTCATAGCCGCGCTCCCAGCCGGTGGTCGGCGTGTTGTGGTCGGCGGTGGCCACCACCGAGCTGATGCGCCACAGCTTGCGGCCGGCTTCGCGCAGGCCTTCGAAGGCTTGCGGGCTGGTCACTTCGTGCACCAGGTGGCGGTCGATGTAGAGGATCGCGGTGCCGTCTTCCTCGGTGTGGACGACGTGTTCGTCCCAGATCTTGTCGTAGAGCGTGCGTGCCATGTCGGTCTCTTCTTTCGTGGGGAAATGGATTGTCTGTCGACGCGGTCTAGGCCGCGAGTCGTTCGGTGGCGTCGGCCGAGTCGGCCGCTGCGTGCAGGTGGTTCACCAGCGTGCGCGCCGCCACCGGCAGGGTGGAGAAGTCGCGCGCCACCAGCCGGATTTCGCGCGCCGCCCAGGCGTCGTTGAGCGGCACGCTCACGAGGCCGCGGCCGATGCCGTTGTGCATGAGTTCGAAGGCGCGCTGCGGCATCACGCCGATGCCCAGGCCGTTGTCGATCATCCGGCACATGGCGTCCAGGCCCGTGACGTGGATGCGCAGCTTCACGCTGCGGCCGGCGCTCAGGGCCGCTTCGTGCATCGCCACGTAGATCGAGCTGTTGGTGTGCAGGCCGACGTGGTCGAAGGCCAGCGAGTCGATGAAGTCGATCGCGTCCTGCGCGGCCAGCGCGTGCCCCTCGGGAACGATCAGTGCGAGGCGGTCGTGCCGGTAGGAAAGGCTCTGCAGTTCGCCCGCGCCGCCGGCCACGTGGCACACGCCGAGGTCGGCCGCGCCTTCCTGCACCGCGCGGATCACTTCGCTGCTCAGGTGCTCCTCGAGGTCGATCTTGATGGCCTCGTGCGCGCGCGAGAACACGCCCAGGTCTTCCGGCAGGAACTGCACGATGGCCGAGATGTTGGCGTGCACGCGCACGTGGCCGCGCACGCCGTCGGCGTATTCGCTGAGCTCGCCCTGCATCTTCTCGAGGCTGTAGAGCACCGAGCGGGCGTGGTGCAGCAGGCTTTCGCCGGCCGGCGTGAGGTCGACGCCGCGCGCATGGCGGTAGAGCAGGGCGGTGCCCAGCGTGGCCTCGAGGTCGGACAACCGCTTGCTCACGGCCGAGGCCGCGATGAACTCGCGTTCCGCCGCGCGCCCGATGCTGCCCAGCTCGCACACGGCCACGAACAGCTGCAACGACGTGAGGTCGATGCGGCGGGCAAAGTTGCGTTCGGACGTGCTCATGGGGGCTTGGACATCGCGATTGGCGATGAGTTGGCTATTTTCTTCCTGTTTTGAAGCCCTTGCCATCGCGATGCGCGATGACCTCGCTGCCGGCTGGCGAGGAGGGGCATGCCGAACGGGCAATAAAAAAGCCGCCCGAGGGCAGCTTTTTCAGGGAGCGGAGATTCCGCGCTCGATCGATCAGCGGGCCGAGATCGGCTTCACGTCACGCTTGGGCGAGCCTTCGAACAGCTGGCGTGGGCGGCCGATCTTGTACTCGGGGTCGCCGATCATTTCGTTCAGCTGGGCGATCCAGCCGACGGTGCGGGCCAGCGCGAAGATCGCGGTGAACAGCGGCACCGGGATGCCGATGGCGCGCTGCACGATGCCCGAGTAGAAGTCGACGTTCGGGTAGAGCTTGCGCGACACGAAGTACTCGTCTTCCAGGGCGATCTTCTCGAGTTCCTTGGCGAGCTTGAACAGCGGATCGTTTTCCAGGCCCAGCTCGGTCAGCACTTCGTTGCAGGTTTCCTGCATCAGCTTGGCGCGCGGGTCGTAGTTCTTGTACACGCGATGGCCGAAGCCCATCAGCTTGACGTTCGAGTTCTTGTCCTTGACCTTCTTGATGAACTCGCCGATCTTTTCCACGCCGCCTTCGCGCTGGATGTCGTACAGCATGTTCAGCGCCGCTTCGTTGGCACCGCCGTGGGCCGGGCCCCAGAGGCACGCCACACCAGCCGCGATGGCCGCGAAGGGGTTCGTGCCCGACGAGCCGCACAGGCGCACCGTCGAGGTCGAGGCGTTCTGCTCGTGGTCTGCGTGCAGGATGAAGATGCGGTCGAGCGCGCGCTCGAGCACCGGGTTCACCTTGTACTCTTCGCACGGCGTGGCGAACATCATGTGCAGGAAGTTGCCTGCATAGCTCAGTTCGTTCTTCGGGTACATGTACGGCTGGCCGACGGTGTACTTGTAGGCCATGGCCACGAGCGTGGGCATCTTCGCGATCAGGCGGATCGCGGCGATCTCGCGGTGCTCGGGATTGTTGATGTCCGTGCTGTCGTGATAGAAGGCCGACAGGGCGCCCACGAGGCCGGTCATGATGGCCATCGGGTGGGCATCACGGCGGAAGCCGCGCAGGAAGAACTGCATCTGCTCGTTGACCATCGTGTGGTTCGTCACGAGCTTGGTGAAGCTGGCCTTCTTGCCTGCGTCCGGCAGCTCGCCGTACAGCAGCAGGTGGCAGGTCTCCATGAAGTCGCAGTTGGTCGCGAGCTGCTCGATGGGGTAGCCGCGGTACAGCAGCTCGCCCTTGTCGCCGTCGATGTAGGTGATGGCCGACTGGCAGGCGGCGGTCGACATGAAGCCCGGGTCGTACGTGAACATGCCGGTCTGTGCATACAGCTTGCGGATGTCGATCACGTCAGGGCCGATGGTGCCCTTGTAGATCGGCAGTTCGACGTTGTCGCCGCCATTGCTGAACGACAGCGTGGCCTTGGTATCGGATGCTTTCATTTCGGTTTACTTTCAGAGGAGGATTCAGGACGAAGGAGAGATTGCGGGACGCTGCGCGCCATCGGTACGCATCAGATGCAGCAATGCGACCACCTCGGCGCCGGCCCATTCGGGCTCGGGCTCCTTTCTGCGCAGCAAAAGGTCCAGGAGGTCGTTGTCCGACAGGTCCATCAATGTCTCCATCGCTCCCGCTTGACCGTTGGTCATGTGGGATTCGTGCCGCTCGAAGAAGCGGGCGATGAACAGGTCGTTCTCAAGCAGGCCGCGCCGGCAACGCCATTTCAGTTTGCTCAGCGCACGTTCGCTGAGCGGCTGCTGGAGTTCGTCGGCGGTTTGCATGGTGGTGTCTTGAAAAAAGGTCAGATGGCGCGACGCACCATCAGTTCCTTGATCTTGCCGATGGCCTTGGTCGGGTTCAGGCTCTTCGGGCACACGTCCACGCAGTTCATGATCGTGTGGCAGCGGAACAGGCGGTACGGGTCTTCCAGGTTGTCCAGGCGCTCGGCGGTGGCTTCGTCGCGGCTGTCGGCGATGAAGCGGTAGGCCTGCAGCAGGCCGGCCGGGCCGACGAACTTGTCGGGGTTCCACCAGAAGCTCGGGCAGCTCGTGGAGCAGCTCGCGCACAGGATGCACTCGTACAGGCCGTCGAGCTCTTCACGCTCTTCGGGCGACTGCAGGCGCTCCTTCTCGGGCGGCACGGTGTCGTTCTGCAGGTACGGCTTGATCGAGTTGTATTGCTTGAAGAACTGGGTCATGTCGACGATCAGGTCGCGGATGACGGGCAGGCCCGGCAGCGGCTTGAGCACGACGGTGCCCTTGAGCGTGTTCATGTTGGTCAGGCAGGCCAGACCGTTCTTGCCGTTGATGTTCATCGCGTCGGAGCCGCAGACGCCTTCGCGGCACGAGCGGCGGAACGACAGCGTGGGATCCTGCGCCTTGAGCTTCATCAGGGCGTCCAGCAGCATGCGTTCGTGGCCGTCGAGTTCGACCTCGACCGTCTGCATGTAGGGCTTGGCGTCCTTGTCCGGGTCGTAGCGGTAGATCTGGAATGTGCGCTTCATCGTATGGACCTTGTAAATATTCTTAGAACGTGCGGACCTTGGGCGGCACGGATGCCACCGTCAGCGGCTGCAGCTTGACGGGCTTGTACGAGAGGCGGTTGTCCGCGCTGTACCAGAGCGTGTGCTTCATCCAGTTGGCGTCGTCGCGGCCCAGCGGTGCGACCGGGTCGTCCGCGGGACGCTCGTAGTCTTCCACCGTGTGGGCGCCGCGGCATTCCTTGCGGGCGGCGGCCGAGACCATGGTGGCTTGCGCCACTTCGATCAGGTTGTCGACTTCCAGCGCTTCGATGCGGGCGGTGTTGAACACCTTGGACTTGTCCTTCAGGCCGATCGACTTGACGCGCTCGCGCACGGCGGCGATCTTGACCACGCCTTCGTCCATCGAGGCCTGCTTGCGGAACACGGCGGCATGCTGCTGCATGACGGCGCGGATCTCGCCGGCCACGTCCTGGGCGTACTCGCCGCCGGTGGAGGCTTCGAGTTCGTTCAGGCGCTGCAGGGTGCGGTCGGCCGCATCCTTGGGCAGTTCCTTGTGTTCCTTGAGCTTGTCGTTGAACTCGACGATGTGGTTGCCGGCCGCGCGGCCGAACACCAAGAGGTCGAGCAGCGAGTTGGTGCCCAGGCGGTTGGCGCCGTGCACGCTCACGCAGGAGCATTCGCCCACGGCGTAGAGGCCGTTCACCACGGCGCTGTTGTCTTCACCCTTCTGGATGACGACCTGGCCGTTGATGTTCGTCGGGATGCCGCCCATCTGGTAGTGGATGGTGGGCACCACGGGAATCGGTTCCTTGGTGACGTCGACGTTGGCGAAGTTGATGCCGATCTCGTAGACCGACGGCAGCCGCTTGTGGATGGTGTCGGCGCCCAGGTGGTCCAGCTTCATGTGGATGTAGTCCTTGTTGGGACCACAGCCACGGCCTTCCTTGATTTCCTGGTCCATCGAGCGCGAGACGAAGTCGCGCGGTGCCAGGTCCTTCAGGGTGGGCGCGTAGCGCTCCATGAAGCGTTCGCCGTTGCTGTTCAGCAGGATCGCGCCTTCGCCGCGGCAGCCTTCGGTCAGCAGCACGCCCGCGCCGGCCACGCCGGTGGGGTGGAACTGCCAGAACTCCATGTCCTGCAGCGGGATGCCCGAACGTGCGGCCATGCCCAGGCCGTCGCCGGTGTTGATGAACGCGTTGGTGGACGCACCGAAGATGCGGCCTGCGCCGCCGGTGGCCAGCAGCACGGTCTTGGCCTGCAGGATGTGCAGGTCGCCGGTTTCCATTTCGAGGGCCGTGACGCCGACCACGTCGCCTTCGTCGTCACGGATGAGGTCGAGCGCCATCCATTCGACGAAGAACTGGGTGCGGGCTTCCACGTTCTTCTGGTAGAGCGTGTGCAGCATCGCGTGGCCGGTGCGGTCGGCCGCGGCGCAGGCGCGCTGCACGGCCTTCTCGCCGTAGTTGGCCGTGTGGCCGCCGAACGGACGCTGGTAGATGGTGCCGTCGGGGTTGCGGTCGAAGGGCATGCCGAAGTGCTCGAGCTCGTACACGACCTTCGGGGCTTCACGGCACATGAACTCGATCGCGTCCTGGTCGCCGAGCCAGTCGGAACCCTTGATCGTGTCGTAGAAGTGGTAGTGCCAGTTGTCCTCGCTCATGTTGCCGAGCGAGGCGCCCACGCCGCCCTGGGCAGCGACGGTGTGCGAACGGGTCGGGAACACCTTGGAGAGCACGGCCACGTTGAGGCCGGCACGGGCGAGTTGCAGCGAGGCGCGCATGCCGGAGCCGCCGGCACCGACGATCACGACGTCGAACTTGCGCTTGGTGATGTTTTCTTTTGTGTAGGTCATGGTGGGTCAGATCTTCCAAAGCACTTGAATGGCCCAACCCGCACAACCGACAAGCCAGACGATGGTGAAAACTTGCAGCACGAGACGGATGGCGACAGGCTGGACGTAGTCCATCCACACGTCGCGCATGCCGACCCACACGTGATAGAGCAGGGCAACGATCACGGAGAAGGTCAGGACCTTCATCCACTGTGCGGCGAAGATGCCGGCCCACAGGTCGTAACCGATGGGGCCGCGCGAGAAGATCAGCTGCGCGAGCAGGATGATCGTGAACAGCGCCATCAGGGCGCCGGTGATGCGTTGGCTGAGCCAGTCGCGCAGACCGTAGTGCGCGCCGACGACGATGCGCTTGGAGCCGTAATTCACAGACATGGGTGGCTCCTTCTCAGTACAGGCCGAACAGCTTGGCGCCAAGCACCAGCGTGAGGATGATGCTCGCAGCCAGCGTGAAGATGGCCGAGCTGTGACCGAATTCCTTCGTCACGGCGGAGTGGCTCACGTCCATCCAGAGGTGACGCAGGCCGGCGATGAAGTGGTGCAGGTAGGCCCAGATGAGCGCCAGTGCGACGAGCTTGAAGAACCATCCCGGAGCGAAGCCGACGCCGATGTTGAAAGCAGACTTGAATTTCGCGAACGAATAGTCAGATGACAGCGAGGTGTCGAACATCCAGATGATGAAGGGCATCAGCAGGAACATCAGCACACCGCTCACGCGGTGCAGGATCGACACGATGCCGGCCGGCGGCAGCCGGTAGGTCGTGAGATCGGTGAAGGCGTTGATGTTCCGGAATTCGCGACGCGGCGGCCGGGGGGGAGTTGCAAGCTCTGTCATAGGGAGATGGCTTTCGTGGCTTTGTGACTTGTTGGCTTGTTCTGAGAGCGAACGCTTTTGTTTCTTCTGCGGAATGCAAACAACGCAAAATTCTATTGCAATGCACCATCGCGCATCGGACGCGCAGGAGTCAACGCACTGCGGCAGTCGGATGCTCGGGGATTGAGGTTGCGTTGCGCGGGCTGAGTGTGCGCGTTTGTGCCCGCGCGGGCGAGGTTCTTCGGCGCCATCGGATCAGCCCAGCTGGTTGCGGTAGTGGTGGGTGTCGGTGCGGTACAGGCCGCGGCGCAGTTCCATCGGCATGTCGTGGTACGTGTGCGCCACGCGCTCCACGCTCAAGAGCGGCATCTGCAGCGGCACGTCGAGCAGCTGCGCCTGTTCGGCATCGGGCAGCACGGCGCGGATCTTTTCTTCGGCGCGCACCATGCGCACGCCGAACTCGGTTTCGAACATCGCGTACATCGGGCCCGGCCAGGCGCGCAGCCGGTCGGCCGTGAGGCCCTTGAAGGGCGCGCCGGGCAGCCAGAGGTCTTCGAGGATGGTCGGCACGCCGCCATAGGCGAGCACGCGGCGCACCTGCAGCACGGCGTCGCCGGTGCGCAGGCTCAGCGCGCGCGCCACGTCGGCCGAGGCGCGCAGGCGCTTGCAGTCGACGATGGTGCGCTCGGCCGGACCTTCGGCGCTCGGGCTGCCGGCGTCGGGCACCAGCTTGAGAAAACGGTACTGCACATGCTGCTCGGCATGCGTGGCCACGAAGGTGCCCTTACCCTGGCGGCGCACCACCAGGTTTTCGGCCGACAGCTCGTCGATCGCCTTGCGCACCGTGCCCTGGCTCACGCGGTAACGCACGGCCAGGTCCATCTCGCTGGGGATGGGCTCGCCCGGCTTCCACTCGCCGGCCTGCAGGCTCTGCAGGATCAGGGTCTTGATCTGCTGGTAGAGCGGACTGAAGGACGGCGTCGTGGGCTCGTCGAGGGTGGAGGGCGTGTTCATGGCAGCGGTGGGGTGCGCCGTGGCGGACCCCCAGAGGATATCTTATATAAGACATAAGACGGCCTTTGTCGAATCGGCTTAAAATGCGGCCCGGTCCCGCGCCGCGGGAAAGCTTCCCCCCCGCTGGACCGCGGCGCCCCACGAGAGCGCTAACCCGTTTCACCACCTTCTGGAGTCTTCCCATGAGCAAAAAGCCTGTCCGCGTTGCCGTTACCGGTGCCGCCGGTCAAATCGGTTACGCCCTGTTGTTCCGTATCGCTTCCGGCGAAATGCTCGGCAAAGACCAGCCGGTCATCCTGCAACTGCTCGAAATCCCCGACGAGAAGGCCCAGAAGGCGCTCAAGGGCGTGATGATGGAGCTCGACGACTGCGCCTTCCCGCTGCTGGCCGGCATGGAAGCCCACGGCGACCCGATGACCGCCTTCAAGGACGCCGACTACGCCCTGCTGGTCGGTTCGCGCCCCCGCGGCCCCGGCATGGAACGTGCCGAACTGCTGGCCGTCAACGGCGCCATCTTCACGGCACAGGGCAAGGCGCTGAACGCCGTCGCCTCGCGCAACGTGAAGGTGCTGGTCGTCGGCAACCCCGCCAACACCAACGCCTACATCGCCATGAAGTCGGCACCCGACCTGCCGCGCAAGAACTTCACCGCCATGCTGCGCCTGGACCACAACCGCGCTGCCAGCCAGATCGCCGCCAAGACCGGCAAGGCCGTGGCCGACATCGAAAAGCTCACCGTCTGGGGCAACCACTCGCCCACGATGTACGCCGACTACCGCTTTGCGACCATCAACGGCGAAAGCGTCGCCAAGATGATCAACGACCAGGAATGGAACGCCAACACCTTCCTGCCGACCGTCGGCAAGCGCGGCGCGGCCATCATCGAAGCGCGCGGCCTGTCGTCGGCTGCCTCGGCCGCCAACGCCGCCATCGACCACATGCGCGACTGGGCCCTGGGCACCAACGGCAAGTGGGTCACGATGGGCATCCCGTCGGACGGCCAGTACGGCATTCCGAAGGACGTGATGTTCGGCTTCCCGGTCACCTGCGAAAACGGTGAGTACAAGCTGGTCGAAGGCCTCGAGATCGATGCATTCAGCCAGGAACGCATCAACAAGACGCTCGAAGAGCTCGAAGGCGAACGCGCCGGCGTCGCCCACCTGCTGTAAAGCAAGCCCGCCCGCATGCTCGACTGGAACCCCGCGCTCTACCGTCGCTACGAGGACGAGCGCACCCGGCCCGCACAGGAACTCCTGGCGCGGGTCCCGCTTGCCGAGGCCGCCCGCGTGGTCGACCTCGGATGCGGACCGGGCAATTCCACCGAGCTGCTGGCACATCGGTTCCCGAAGGCGCAGGTCACGGGTACCGACAACTCCGAAGCCATGCTGGTCAGCGCGCGCGAGCGCCTGCCGGCGGCGCGCTTCGAGTTGAGCGACATCGCGACCTGGGCGCCGCGTGAAACAGAAGCGCCCGATCTCATTTATGCCAACGCGTCCCTGCAATGGGTGCCGGATCACGAGACGCTGATCCCCCGCCTGTTCGACGCGCTGGCCCCGGGCGGCGTGCTCGCCGTCCAGATGCCTGACAACCGCCAGGAGCCCACGCACCGCCTGATGCGGGCGGTGGCGGCCGAAGCGCCCTGGGCCGAGCCCATCGGCGACGCCGACAAGCTGCGCACCTTGCTGCTGCCGCTCGGCGGCTACTACGACCTGCTGGCCGCGCGTGCGGCCCATGTCGATGTCTGGCACACCATCTACCAGCACCCGATGGCCAACGCCGCGGCCATCGTCGAATGGGTGCGTAGCACTGGGCTGAAGCCTTTCGTCGACCGCCTGCCGCCCGACCTGCAGGCGAGCTACCTCGCCGAATACGAACGCCGGGTGGACGAGGCCTACCCGGTGCGCACCGACGGCAAGCGCCTGCTCGCCTTCCCGCGCATGTTCATCGTGGCGCACAAGAAAAAAGACGCATGACGACGAAGACCGCCGCTGCCCATCCCGCGGACGTGCTGCTCGGCGCACAGGCCGGCGCCGTGACCCTGCCGGTGTGCGACCACTACAGCGGCGTCGAAGCCCGCATGAAGAAGAGCCTCGCGCTCCAGGCCGAGATGGCGCAGGAGTTCGGTGCCTGCGTGTTCGACGTCACCCTCGACTGCGAAGACGGCGCCCCGGTCGGCGGCGAGGCGGAGCATGCCGCGCTCGTCACCGAGCTCGCGCTGGCTGCCCAGCCCGGCATGCGCGTGGGCGTGCGCGTGCACCCGGTCGACCACCCGGCCTTTGCCGGCGACGTGGTCACCATCGCCGGACGTGCCGGCCAGCGGCTGAGCCACCTCATGGTGCCCAAGGTCGAATCCGTGGCTGATGTGTGTCAGGCTGTTGCCGCGCTCGATGCCGCCGACGCCGCCGAGTTGCCGCTGCACGTGCTCATCGAGTCGCCCCTGGCGGTGCACAACGCCTTCGAAATTGCCGCGCATCCGCGCGTGCAGTCGCTGAGCTTCGGCCTCATGGATTTCGTGTCGGCGCATGCCGGCGCCATTCCCGCCGACGGCATGGGTGCGGCGGGGCAGTTCAGCCACCCGCTGGTCGTGCGCGCCAAGCTGGCACTGGCCTCGGCGGCGCATGCCTACGGCAAGGTGCCGTCGCACTGCGTGGTCACCGAGTTCAACGACACCGAGGCGATGCGCCTCGCGGCCCGCAAGGCGGCCACCGAATTCGGCTACACGCGCATGTGGAGCATCCACCCGAACCAGATCCGGCCGATCCTCGAGGCCTTCGCGCCCGACGAGGCGCAGATTCAAATTGCCACAAAAATCATTACAAAAGCCGCAGACGCGGATTGGGCACCGACACAAATTGATGGCACATTGCACGACCGCGCGAGCTACCGCCACTTCTGGCAGGTCCTGACGCGCGCCCACGCAACAGGGCGCGCGTTGCCCTCCGAGGCGAAAGCCTGGTTTGCATCGCGGTCTCCTGAAACCCACTGAATCAGCCTGAAGGAACCCCGCTCATGAAGAAAATTGCACTGATCGCCGCCGTTGCGCTGGCCCTGCCTTTCGCCGCCGTGGCCCAGAACGCCACCGCCACCAAGCCGGCCGCGGCCAAGGCCGAAGCCAAGAAGACCCCGCCGAAGCGCCAGGTCACCCGCAAGGCGGCCAAGGCTGTCGAAGAGGTCACGCCGATCGCCGACGACACCAACATCGTG
Source organism: Variovorax sp. GW460-12-1-14-LB1 (assembly GCF_059423605.1). Taxonomy (NCBI): domain Bacteria; kingdom Pseudomonadati; phylum Pseudomonadota; class Betaproteobacteria; order Burkholderiales; family Comamonadaceae; genus Variovorax; species Variovorax sp. GW460-12-1-14-LB1. Next base: position 4,991 of record NZ_JBWKYF010000006.1, on the reverse strand, counting down.
CTGTCCGAGTCCGACCTGGCCGTGGCGCAGCGTGTGTCCATCGGCAAGGCCCAGTGCGAACTCGGCGCCGACGTGACCGTCACGCCCGACGAGAAGAAGCCCGGCTTCTTCACCGTGACCACCAAGGGCCTGAAGTACCGCATGCACCCGGTCGAAAGCCGCACCGGCGCCATCCGCCTCGAAGACCCGCGTGCCGGCGCCATGTGGCTCCAGCTGGGCAACAAGTCGATGCTGATGAACCAGAAGGCCGGCCTGCGCATTGCCGACGAATGCCAGACCGCCGCCCAGGTCGCCTTTGCCGACGAGATGAAGAAGAACCCGCCGAAGGCCCTTTTCGAAGGTGCCGACGCAGCCAAGAAGTAAGAAGAGCACCGAACCCGGGGTGCGGCGCGGCTCTTGCTTGGCCGCTTGAGACCGCAGCGCACGCCCGATAGCCTAGTTTCCGGAGAAAAGAAGATGTTGCAAGCCTACGTTGATCATGTTGCCGAACGCGCCGCGCTCGGTATCCCGCCGCTGCCCCTGAGCGCGAAGCAGACCGCCGAAGCGATCGAGCTCCTGAAGAGCGCGAACGCCAAGGACGGCGCCTTCCTGCTGGACCTGCTCACCTACCGTGTGCCCGCCGGCGTCGACGACGCCGCCAAGGTCAAGGCGAGCTACCTCGCGGCCGTGGCCCACGGCACCGAGAAGAACGCGTTCATCACGCGCGCTCGCGCCACTGAACTGCTCGGCACCATGCTCGGCGGCTACAACATCAGCCCCATGATCGACCTGCTGGACGACGCCGAAGTCGGCGCCGTGGCAGCCGAAGGCCTGAAGAAGACCCTGCTGATGTTCGACCAGTTCCACGACGTCAAGGAAAAGGCCGACAAGGGCAACGCCCACGCCAAGGGCGTGCTGCAAAGCTGGGCCGATGCCGAGTGGTTCACCAGCCGCCCGGAAGTGCCGCAGAGCATCACCGTCAGCATCTTCAAGGTGGCCGGTGAAATCAACACCGACGACCTGTCGCCCGCACCCGACGCCACCACGCGTCCCGACATTCCGATGCACGCCCTGGCGATGCACAAGAACGCCCGCCCCGGCATCGTTCCTGAAGAAGACGGCAAGCGCGGCCCGGTGAAGTTCATCGAAGACCTGCGCGCCCGCGGCCACCTCGTGGCCTACGCCGGCGACGTGGTCGGCACCGGTTCGTCGCGCAAGAGCGCCACCAACTCGGTGCTGTGGTTCACCGGCGAAGACATTCCCTTCGTGCCGAACAAGCGTTTCGGCGGCGTCTGCCTCGGCGGCAAGATCGCTCCCATCTTCTACAACACGATGGAAGACTCGGGCGCACTGCCCATCGAGCTCGACGTGACGCAGATGAACATGGGCGACGTGGTCGAGCTGCGCCCCTACGAAGGCAAGGCCCTGAAGGACGGCCACGTCATCGCCGAATTCCAGGTCAAGAGCGACGTGCTGTTCGACGAAGTGCGCGCCGGCGGCCGCATTCCGCTGATCATCGGCCGTGGCCTCACGGCCAAGGCGCGCGAGGCGCTGGGCCTGCCCGTCTCGACGCTGTTCCGCCTGCCGCAAAGCCCGGTCGACACCAAGAAGGGTTTCTCGCTCGCACAGAAGATGGTCGGCCGCGCCTGCGGCCTGCCCGAAGGCCAGGGCGTGCGCCCGGGCACGTACTGCGAACCCAAGATGACCTCGGTCGGCTCGCAGGACACCACCGGCCCGATGACCCGCGACGAGCTGAAGGACCTGGCCTGCCTGGGCTTCTCGGCCGACCTCGTCATGCAATCGTTCTGCCACACGGCGGCGTACCCCAAGAAGGTCGACGTCAAGATGCACCACGAACTGCCCGAGTTCATGGCCAACCGCGGCGGCGTGTCGCTGCGTCCGGGCGACGGCGTGATCCACAGCTGGCTCAACCGCCTGCTGACGCCCGACACCGTGGGCACGGGCGGCGACAGCCACACCCGTTTCCCCATCGGCATCAGCTTCCCCGCGGGCTCCGGCCTCGTGGCCTTCGCGGCCGCCACCGGCGTGATGCCGCTGGACATGCCCGAATCGGTGCTCGTGCGCTTCAAGGGCAAGATGCAGCCCGGCGTCACGCTGCGTGACCTGGTCAACGCCATTCCGCTGTACGCCATCAAGAGCGGCCTGCTGACCGTGGCCAAGCAAGGCAAGAAGAACATCTTCTCGGGCCGCATCCTCGAAATCGAAGGCCTGCCCGACCTGAAGGTGGAACAAGCCTTCGAACTGAGCGACGCCTCGGCCGAACGCTCGGCCGCCGGCTGCACGGTGCACCTGAACAAGGAGCCGATCCAGGAGTACATCAACAGCAACATCACGCTGATGAAGTGGATGATTGCCGAAGGCTACGCCGACGCCCGCACGCTGGCACGCCGCATCGCCGCGCAGGAAGCCTGGCTCAAGGACCCGCAGCTGCTCAAGGGCGATGCCGACGCCGAGTACGCCGCCGTCATCGAGATCGACCTGGCCGAGATCCACGAACCCATCGTGGCCTGCCCGAACGACCCGGACGACGTGAAGACGCTGAGCGACGTGGCCGGTGCCACCATCGACGAAGTGTTCATCGGCTCGTGCATGACCAACATCGGCCACTTCCGCGCCGCGTCGAAGCTGCTCGAAGGCAAGCGCGACATCCCGGTCAAGCTGTGGATCGCACCGCCGACCAAGATGGACGCGCAGCAGCTCACCGAGGAAGGCCACTACGGTGTGTTCGGCAACGCCGGCGCGCGCACCGAAATGCCGGGCTGCTCGCTGTGCATGGGCAACCAGGCACAGGTGCGCGAAGGCGCGACGGTGATGTCGACCAGCACCCGCAACTTCCCGAACCGCCTGGGCAAGAACACCAACGTGTACCTGGGCTCGGCCGAACTGGCTGCCATCTGCTCGCGCCTGGGCCGCATCCCGACCCGCGAGGAGTACATGGCCGCCACGGGCGTGATCGATGCGTCCAGCGCACAGATCTACCAGTACCTGAACTTCGACAAGATCGAAGACTACAAGGGCGTGGCGGATACGGTCACGGCCTGAGGGTCGTTGCAGCCGGCGAGCGATTCGCCAGCCTCATGAAAAAGCCCCGCTTCGGCGGGGCTTTTTCGTGGGCGTTCGCTGCCGGTGTCAGCCCGGCGGCGGATTCGGCTTCAGGTGCTCCTGGCCCTTCAGCACCATCGCCATGCCGGCGGGGCCGCCCACCGCGTAGGGCAGCGAGGCCTGCAGCGAATGGGCGAAATCGCCGCGGTACAGCTTGGCGCCCTGGTGGGTCAGGTTCGAATTGGCGTCAATGTAGATCGACTCGCCCAGCCCCGACCACAGCCGGCAGAAGCCGTAGTCTTCCGACAGGTAGCGCCGCGTGACCGGGTCGACCATCACGTCGAAGAAGCGGTAGTGCAGCCCGCGGTCGGCTTCGCCGATGCTGTCGGGCACGTACTGCAGCTCGGGGTAGGCGGTCATGAGCCGCTCGAACACGCCGCGCCGGATCGCCATGAAGCCCGTGGGCGCCTCGGTCATCTTCATGAAGCCGTCGGGCTGCACCTCGAGCTCGATCTGCGACGCGCCTTCCGCGGCCTTGGCATTGACCGTGTAGCGCGTGAACGCGGCCTCGAACTGCAGCTGCGTGGTGCCGGCCGCCACGCCGCCGGCTGGCCAGTCTTCGCGCTTGAGCGGGTAGACGCCGGCGGCGATGTCGTAGCCCGACAGCAGCAGGCGGAACGCAGCCTCGGCCGAGAAGCCGATGTCCGCGTCGATCCAGAACAGGTGAGTCCACTCGGTGTTGGCCAGGAACTGGGCCACGCAGTTGTTGCGCGCACGCGTGACCAGGCTCTCGCCCTGGTGCATCAGCACCTGCACCTTCATGCCGGCGCGTTCGGCGCTCACGGTGAAGTTCAGCAGCGACGCCACGTAGTTCTGGAAGAACTTGCCGTCGTGGCTCGGCGTCACGATCACGGGGTAGAAGTTCCGGAGTTCGGACGGATCGAGCATGCGAGGGGGCTCCGTGGGGCGCGGGTCTGGCTAGCGGGCAGGGCGCTGCATCAGGCCCTGCAGCAGGGTGTCGTAGGTTTGCGTGGCCACTGCGTCGCCGGGCAGGTAGCGCCCGATGAGCGCGCGCTGCCGGTCGCGGTAGGCCTGGGCCTGCGCGTCGTGCCCGTCGATGGCGTCGAGCACGCGGGCGCTGCCCGCGGCCACGTCGTTTTCTGCGTAGTAGTAGCCCAGGTCCGCGCACAGGTGGGCGTTGTGCACCAGCGGATAGCCCTGCCAGCAGGTCTCGAGGTAGAAATAGTTGAGCGGGTTCTCCCACTGGTGGGAGACCACGATGTCGGTGTTCTGCGCCAGGAACACCGGGGTCTCGTGCCGGCCCAGGAAGACCGCCTTGTGCTGGCGCACCAGGTCGAGCTGGTTCATCAGCGTGATGAACTCCATGCTGTCCTTGGCCATGCGCTCCACGTTCGTGACCTGCAGCAGCCCGATCGCGTCGGGGCGGGCGCGGTAGGCCAGCTCGGCGATCAGGATGGGGTAGACGCAGAACTTCACCACGTTGATGTTCGGCTCCATCACGCTGAGCCGCCGCGGCCCGCTGCGTGGCTGGTACGCGCCGCCGTCGGGTAGGGCGCGGGCGCGCTCTTGCAGGAACACCGGGCTCCAGACGAAGGGCACGGCGCGCGCCTCGGCGCGACGCAGCACCTCGAAGTACGGCTGGCTGATGTGGGCCACCTGCGGAACCATCCAGATGTCGTCGTAGCGCTGGTTGATGAACAGGTTGCGGCCCCACAGCGGCTTGCCGAACAGCATCGACTCCATCGCGTGCACGTACTCGAAGCCGCAGCAGTACGACACCAGCCGCGCGCCGCGGCGCTTGAGGTGGTCGGTCTGGTCGCCGTCGATCTGGCCGCCCAGCTCGATCAGCACATCCACGCTGTCCTTGGCCGCTTCGAAAGTCACGGTCGGCCAGCGGGCCTGGTCCCAGGGCAGGGCGGGGGTGATGG